>SXHT01000045.1 GCA_005773095.1 Planctomycetaceae bacterium | reverse complement strand
GCGGTCCCGAGCGTCGCATAACACTACGTTGCGTCACGGAACCCGACGAAGCCCAAGCGATCCTCCTGCACCGTCTCGGCCTGACCCCACCCCGTCGCCTCCGGCGACTCGACAAGCTGATTCAAATGTAGTGAAACAAACGTCCGCAAATCGCACCTAAGTCCTTTGCCGAACGTCCAAACTCTTTAACTTGGGTTACTTGGCGTAGTTCCACACTTCAAAGCTTCTGGCCCACTCTCGAGCCACCAGTTGGCGATTTGCTTCCTCTAGCGGTGCGTACTCGTTTTTTTGGTAGCCAGCGAGAGAATCGGCGTAGGATTGCAGATTCGGACGGCATTTTTCAAAGCCGGGCAGGCGCAGGCTTTCGTAAATGCGAGCCACTTGAGCCACCGGATCGGCTTCGAGATCCTCGAAGCAGACCTCGCAAAAGTGATCATTCGGGATCATCGGCCTATCGGCGAAGAACGCATCATACAACGTGGTGTAGCGCCGCAGGATGCCCTCGTCAATTCGCTCCACCTCCGGCCGCTGCAGGTAGGTGTACCACGTTGCCGTATCAAAGTAGTGACGCTGCGATTGAAACACTCGATACGGATTGCGATGAATATGCACGAAGCGGGCGTCCGGAAACAGCTCCAGCAGCAACCGGATCCGCGCCGTGTGGGGCGGCGATTTGAACAGCAGACGCCGGCCGTACTTCAATGTCAGCTTCTTCGAGAACCACAGTAGTACCGCCTGCCACTGTTCGACTTCTTTCCTTGGCACTTCCTCGAACGTCAAGTAGCGGCCGTAGTATTCCTCGCGGCGGGGGAACGTAATTCCCAGGTACAGCGAGCGTAAGGTCAACAGCAGCGGCGCGAACTCGTCCTCCTGTGGAGTATCGAAACCGAGTCGCATCGCGTCCATAGAGCGCGTTTTGGGAACGAACGCCGCAAACCGCCGGCTGTTCACCTCTTCCGTACACAAGAACGTGTGCGGATTGATCACCTGATAGGTATTGGCGAACGCAAATTGCTCCGTATCTTGAGCCACGAGATAATGCAGCAAGGTCGTGCCGCTGCGCCAATGACCGAGAATGAACAGCGGCGGTTGCGAGATTTCGACGCCCTCAATCGCATCGCGATACTGGCGCTCTTCCTGGCGGCGGTAGTACGAATTGAGCAGGCTCGCGAGCGTCACAAAGGCCGCTCGATGCCAATACGGGGCATCCACGGCGAACCGATTTTCGCGCAGCAAGCTCCACCAGGCATCGGCCGTGATGCCCGACAAATAGTTGTGGCTCAGGCTCCAGCGGTGCTTCAGTTTGCCGGCCATGTTCAGGCGCCCCGCGCACATCGCCGCTTCAGCAGCCAGGCCACAAACGCACCCAGCGCCAATCCGACTAGCGCTCCGATTCCACCCGTCCAGTAGAGAGACCGTTTTGCGAGGCTGAGCACCGGGTTATCGAGGATATTGCCCGACACATGGTAGGCGGCGAGCTTCCACGCATCGCCGTCCTTGACCAGAGTTGCTGTCCAGCGGTTGTCCAGGTCGAACTCCATGCCGTGCAATTTGTAATGGGGCGTCGATTTGCCGAATGCGATGGCGGTATCGCCGCCGTAGAGAATGGTCAGTTCATCGGCGGTCGGCGGCACTTTGTACCCTTGGAAGACCCGCTCTCCGCCTTTATCCAGCTCACCGAGAAAAGTCTTCAATCCCTGCTTGCCCCGCACGACCTGATTGTTTTGCCAGGTGACGACGACGTTATCGTGAACCCGGTCCAGTTGAGCATTCACGTCACCATCCAAGACGGCCTTGGTGAGCACCTCGCGCATGGCGCGTAGCTCGTTGTGAATTGCTTCGTCGCCCGCGGCGGGCTCCGGCGCCGCAGGCTGCTGGGCGGTTGCGGAAAGCGGGAGCAGCAAACTGCCTAGGAGCCAGGCGAACAGAATAAAGCGCGATTCCATGTTTTATCTTCCTTTCGCTTCACAAGGTTTCGATTTGCACTATGCCCAAAGTTCCATCCACGCGAATGCGTTGTCCGTGCCGGAGGCGTCGGGTTGCCCCCTGAACGCCGAGCACAGCCGGAATGCCAAACTCGCGACAAATCACCGCGGCGTGCGATAACAAACCGCCGGTTTCCGCCACCACGCCTGCTGCCCGGCAGAGGATCGGAGTCCAACCGGGATCGGTAAACGGACACACCAAGATATTACCGGGCACGATGCAAGCCGCCTCCGCGACGCTGTAGGCAACGTATGCCGTGCCTTCCGCCGTCCCTGCACCGGCGGCCATGCCGCAAAGATCACTCGATGAATCCGCTCCTGGGCAGTGGTAATGCGATCCGATTTCGTTAGGCGCCTTGAAGTTTCGGTAGCTCTCGTAGATTGCGCGATTTCGTTCGACCTGAGAGCGATCGTCGGCCAGTATCTCCTGGAACGCCATGAAGAAGATGTCGTCGCCAAGCCGGCGCCGGCGAGCAATCTCTAGCACGTGGCGGCGTATCAGGTAATACATTCTCGTGGAAAGATCCCGCAATTCCTCGCGCAGCCACAAAAACGTCCGCAAGCGCTCCAGTTTTTTGTCCAGCGAGCGGCGCCGACGTTGTGGGACTCGCGCCCGCACGCTTCGATCACGACTTCCTTATCGCCGCTGGCCGGATTGACCGTGAACGCGACGCCGGCCAGCTCGGGCTGGACCATTTGTTGCACGATCGCGGAAACTCGAATTGCGGCGGGATCAACCCTGTGATGACGGCAGTACTCAACCACAGACGCCGAGCGGCCCGAGCGACGGCACTGCTCGATCGCCGCAACCACTTCCGCTGTATTATGCAGATTTAAGAAGCTGCTGAACTGCCCGGCGAAAGAGAGTTCTTCGCCGTCTTCGACCGTTGCCGAGGATCGCACGACCAGCGGAGCGCCAAGCTGCCGCACGGCGCGATCGACGTTATCGGGTGAAACAAGGAACGGCGGCACGCGGAAACCGGCCTGCTGCAATTCGAACGGCCGCCAGATTGCACGTCCAATCGGCTCCTACCTGGAGCGCGATTTGTTGTAAGCGATACTCCGAATCCCGTTGCCCACTGCCCACGACGAGTACCCTGCGAAACTCGGGAGCCAGAATCTCGGCACACACCCGCCCAATATCTCCCGTCGCCCCAACGATCGCCAATGTGCAATCGGCCGGCGCGATGCCCCACTGCGATCGGACGCCGCGCACTGTGTTCACCGCTAGCGCCGTCGAAAAACTGTTGCCACTTGTGGCTCATCCCCCGCGGCGCAACGCTTCGCCCGTGCCGCGTAACGATCGACGTGAATTGTCCCAACGATACAAACTCACACCCCAGCCCGAGCGCCACATCAACTCCCTGTTGAACGAGCGCGCGAATGTCGCGAAAGCGTCTTCTAGCATCTCCAAAAACTTCAAGCCAACACCACACGAAAAACCATCGCTGGCGAACGTGCTGCTATGCAATAGATCAAACTCCGCGCGATAACGACGTCGATCGATCAGGACGGCCGAGATCTTGGCGATGCCACCGCCGAGTGCTTTCGACAGAATGATGTAGTCCGGACGCACGCCAAAGGCGTGGCTGGCAAGAAAGCTTCCCGTGCGCCCCAACCCGGTCTGGTACTCGTCGGCGATGAGCGGAATGCGATGTTCGGCGCACAACTCCGCTATGCGCCCAAGGAACTCGCGCCCCACGGGGCGAACTCCGCCCTCGCCCTGGATGGGCTCGAAAAAGAATCCGGCAGGCCGGCGAACGCTCGTAAAGGTGGCTTCTAAATGTTGCATATCGTTCGGGCGTACCCTGCGAACGCGAAACCCGCGTAGGGCGAACGGCCTGCGGAGCGCTTTGTTGGAGGTCAGTTGCAAGGCTCCAAGCGTCTTTCCATGGAACGCGCCGTCTAAGGTCAAAAACGTCTGGCCGCCGGTTTCCAGCAGGGCGTGCTTCATGGCGATTTCGACCGCCTCGGAGCCCGAATTCCCAAACGTCACACAAAAATCGCTTCCGCCCGGCGCGACAACTCGGCCGCCAAACTGGCCGCAAGCCGGCTGATGGATCCCTGCGCGTGGCTGCAAGTGAAGGAGCTTAAATACCGGATGGCCTCGTTGGTTAGTTCCGGGTGGCCATGCCCGAACAACAGAGTGCCATATCCACCGATCAGGTCTAGCACCTCGATCTCGCGCCCCAGCTCATCGAGATAATACACCTGGTCGCCCTGGGCGCGATGGTAGTGTACATCGAGATGGATGGATCGAAGCAAATCGTGAAGGTGCGGCTTGTGATGCGCGCCGCAGATTGAGTTCTCTTCTCGTGCTGGCGTGTGGTTAGAAGTGTCGTGGTAGAAAAATTCGGACGGCTCCGCGCCGGTCGCCTCGCTGCGCGAAGTCAACTCCGTGCGTCGCTCGTCGTCCCGACGATCGTCCATGAACATTGTTCTCCACGCTAGTACTGACCGCAGACAAGCCAATGGCAGTGGCGGGGCCAGCCCGAGCCAGGGACTATCACCGACGTGGTCTGCAAAAGCAAACGTTTTCGAAAGTTATTTGCACAGCACATGAACCGGGCACCAGTTTTCGATGACGATGCCACGCACATTCTGTTGACGGCGTTCCAAAGTGGCGGCGGCTGGCCGAAGCCTCCGGCGTCGCCGCGCCGAATAGAAAGAATCAACAACTCGTCAACACGTGACGCTGGTCAACAACCCAGTACGCCGTGCAAGTCGGCGATCTCCAGTGGGTACGAACCCCACCCGGCCAATCGGTCGCTCAGCCGGAAGCAACCAGGGCGGTGTAGGACCGGGCAGCGAGTGCCAAAACTCGTGAACGCGTGACATACCCCAACAACCCACCGTTTATTGGGACGCAGCCCGGGGTGAGATGTGTTGACTGCTTGCGCGCTCAGGACGAACCGTCCTGGCGCGTAAGGACACGCCCTCCTTACGCAGCTGAGCACTGGGACGCTGCCCATAGACGAGGTCGGGATTTGCCGCGAAGGTTGCTAAAACCTTGGGCCGGTCACCGCTGCGCTAGTGGCGCCGCCCGAACCGGACAGGCAATGGTAAAACCTCAAGAAATCTGCACGCGCTGGACGCGGGGGGACGCAGCTTGATAAACTGGGCGGCATCCCGAGGTTGGAGCGGTTCCTGGCTCAACCCAAATGGGAAGTGTCGGATAAGGTCAATTAAGCCTCGCAAGACGGAGGCATCGAATTGGGAACGAAGTCCAACTTTCTTTTCGGAGGACCGCCTCATGATGCGACGTCCCGGGATCACAGGTGCAATTTTGTTGGCAACGCTCGGCCTCGTAATCGACACGGACCGAACTCAGGCGGAGAAGGTTGCCTCTTACTACGACAGAATCGCGTTCCAATATGCATTGCCGGCAGCACCCAGCGGCGTGACGTTCGGCGGCAGCGGGTACGCCGCCCTGCCGGTCGATTTCTTCGGGCCCGGTTCCTTGCCATTCGAAGGTTTGATCCCGCTCGATCGCCCGCCGGAACTTGCCGCGCTGATCATCGAACGAAACGCACAGTCGCCTCCGCCGCCGCCCCCTCCCCCGCCACCATCTGGTGGTGAAATGGGAGGCACGGAAGACATCAATATTGGCGTCGGCGAGTTGCAGGAATGTTCTGCGATCGACCCGATCGTCGTGAACTTCAGCAACGGATCGACCGAGCTTTGGGACGTGAACGTCGACATCAATCGGCAGGGGCCGAGCGGCGGCTGGCTGCGCGTAGTGCACAATGATCCGGGCGACGGCGGCAGGATCGAGCCGGTGGACTCTTTTTTCGACGTGTTCGTGGAGATCGAGTTTTCTCACACGCCGGCGAGCGGCCCCATACGGCATCGCTTTTTTTCGATTGTCGACCGCACCCAGTTGAGCCGGGGAAACCAACATCCCGATTTTCTCTGGTCGCCAACTCACCATTCCATCGGCGGCGGTGCGGATCGGGCGTTCATTCCGGGTGCGGACCCAGAGAATCCGGCGGCGCCCTTGCAGGTGCTGTTGTTCAAGGGCCGCGGAATCGACTTGCCGCTGGTGGCGGTGGACGTCGTGCCTGAGCCGACGTCGCTCGTCCTCATGGCCTCGATCGTGGGGTGGATGACACTGGGTCGAATTCGAGCGCGGCCACGGCGGACCTTTCGGAGCATGGAAGTGAAGAAGGTGCCAGGAACCGTGTCGTGACTGGTGCAGGGATTTAGGCTACCGTCATTGGCCATCCCATGGCCTCATCGACCGGCGTTGGGTGGATATGTTTACCATGTGCTCAGCCGGGCGAATGCGCGGCTGCCGATCTTCGAGTCGCCGGCCGACTTTGACACCTTCGAACGCGTGCTGGAAGAAGCGGTCGAGCGGTATCGAACGCGGATCCTGGCCTATGCGATCATCCCGGCGCGCCGGGACTGGCATCTGGTCGTCTGGCCGCGCAAAGACGGTGAGCTTTCGCAGTTTGTCGGCGGGTTGACGCTCACTCACACGCAGCGCTGGCATGCCCATCGGCACTCGGTCGGTTCAGGGCACGTTTGTCAGGGGCGATTCAAGTCGTTTGTCGTGCAATCAGACGGGCACCTGTACGCGGTTTGCCGGTACGTCGAGCGAAATCCCCTGCGTGCCAACCTGGCACGAAAGGCGGAAGATTGGCGCTGGCCGAGCCTGCACCGGTTCGTGTTCGGCAAACCCGACGAGAAACGCCTTTTATTTCCCAAACTAGAAACGAAGTGGCGACAATTACACGAGGCAATCGAGCCGAATCATGAACCCTTAGCGATCTTCCACAGGTAACGGTCGCTCCGCACGTACAGAGCGCCCTCGGAGATTGCCGGCGAGCCCTTGATCTCTTCGCCGAACTCATTCGAACTCACGACGGTGCCTTCGTCACCGAGTTGCACAACCTTCGCGGCGCCGTCGCTGTTGATGCAGTACATTCGATCGCCAGCCACCACCGGAGTCGACCAGTGCGGTCCTCCAACTCGCAGCTGCCACAATCGTTCGCCGGTCGCGATATCGCCGCACACGAGGACGCCCGAGCTGTTCATCGTATAAACGCGGTTGCGAACGACGATCGGGCTGGCGGGGCTGGGGCTCAACTGGCTGGAATTCCACGCGAGCGAGGGAACTGTTGCATCTCGCGCAAGCTTCAAGACGGTCAGGCCATTCGCCGGAATGAAAATACGGTCGTCGCTCACGGCGACTGACGGAGTCGTCGAGCACGGGACGTCGTATCGCCACAGTTCCTCGCCCGTCATGGCATTGTGCGCAGTCAGGCCGGCAGTTCCTTGCAGCAGTACAACTCGGCAACCTTCGCGTTCGCCGGGCAGGCCAATTGGCGACACCCAATTGGCTTGATGTGCGCGATCGACGCGCCACCTCGTTTCTCCCGTGGAGGTGTTGATTCCCGCGGCGAACGAGTCACCTTGGTTCTCGATCTGCACGACGACCGTTTCGCCCACGACGACCGGTGACGACGCCATGCCAATGTCGTTCCCTGCCTTGGGATAGTCGAAGGCCAAGCCGCGATACCACAGCAGGTTGCCATCCAGGTCAAGACACGCCAGATCGTTTGACGAGTAAAAGGCGAAGATCCGCTCGCCGTCGCTGGCCGGTGTGGGAGCGGCAACAGCGCTGAACGGATGCGTCAGCGTCCGACCGGTGGCCCAGAACTCGCGATGCCAGTCCTCTTTTCCCGTTTCATTGTCGAAGCAGAGGACGTGCAGGCGGTCTTGCCTGACGCCGCTCGAACAGGTCACATAAGTCCGGCCATTCACGACGATCGGGCCGGACACTCCGCGGCCGGGCAGGCTCGCCTTCCAGGCGACATTGCTTGTCTCGCTCCACGAATCGGGAGGCGCGACATCGGGCGAAAGGCTGGCACCATTGGTGCCCCGGAACTGAAGCCAATCAGCAGCACAAAACAGGGCGACGGACAAGACGGCCAAGAGGCACGTTGCGGCACGAGTCATTTCATTGCTTCCTTCGTTGATCGATGTTGGTGGCGCGATTAGTTTGCTTCCGTCTTGCGGAGTGCTCGGTTATTCGCGATGACTGCGGTCCCGAGCTCGTCACAAACCCGCAGCTGAAACTGCCAACGCTGAGCCCACGACTCCTCTTGCTCGTTCTGGCAGACCTTCACGAGAATTTGATTGGTTCCCTTCTTCAGCCGTCCGTTGGAAATGTACTGATCGACTTCCATCCCCGCGTGATACACCAGGTTCGCGGCCAGCAGTTCGCCGTTGAGCCAGACTTTGTTCGCGTTGATGCAGCCGATTCGGATCTCGACCTCACGCGGCTCGTCGATCTCGAATTCGGAAAACGCGTATCCAATCGTCCCCTTGTGTTCGTTAGTCAGCTTATAATCGTTGCCTTCCTTGGGACGCTCGAATATCTCATTGAGATCGACGATGCCAAACTCGTCACTCGTACGATGTGTCTTCCAAGTCACTTTGCCGACCTTGCCTTCGTAGGTGCCGGCGAGATCGATTTGCTTTTCAGGTGGATAGACGGCGTCAAAGCCCTTGTTGTCCCGATTGTCGAACGGGCCAATCAGCTGCCAGTCCATGACGAATCCCATGTGGCTCGGCACGTCCACAGGTTGCTCGGACGCTCGCAGCTTCGTGGAAGCTTCCTTGATCTGCTCCAACTCGCGAGCAGCCGCGAAGGCTTTGGCGTAAGCATCGACCGCGGCACTCTTCTGGCCGGCTTCTTCTTCGGCGACGGCGTTCTTCAGGACCAGCGCCACCGCGTCGCGCCGCAACTCGACGCTCGGATCGTTCAGCAAGCCAGGAATCAATCGCTGTTCGGCGGCCGGATCGACTCCGGCGATCAGCTCGTAAGCCAAACGCCGCGCTCGCGGAGGCTGACGCGTGTCAGCCAGAAACCCTTCCAGTGCCTCGACCGGCAACTTGCCTCCCTGTTTCACCTGCCGTTGGGCAACGGCTTCGACGGCGGCGCGAAACCAGTTCTCGCTCAGCTTGTTGGCGCCTTGCATCCCCGCCAGAATCGCGGGCAACTGATCGGCGTCAGCTTTGGCAATGGCTTGCCACGCTTGGGCAGCCTCGGCATGGCCTTCGCCCTGGGGACCGACCGACCGGAGCTTGGCGGTGAGGGCCTCGACATCGATGGGTGCCGCGAAGCAAGGCCGAGTGAACGAGATGGCAAAGAAGATGGCAGCTGTCGCTGCGCGCGTCGTGCGGTGTTTCATGGGCTCGTCGGTGGGATTAGAGGCAGGGGAAGAACGAGTGGCGTGTGAAGGATTGTACCCGAACGGAGATCGCTTGCAAAACCACCCTCGCGACTCTCCGAAATTTTACACGCAGCCGATATCGGTGAGAAATCCTGACCGTGATTTTGATTCCGTTCGCCAAACCCGGCACCGGTTGATATCGGGTATCCACCCCTCATGCTAGAATCCGGCGGCAGCGCAGGGCGTTGTCGGGACACGCTTGTAGATCGAATCGCGTGATCCGCGGCGGCTCTTGGAACGTGACCGTTGCATCCGGCGCGTATCGCGCTAGCATGCGGCGGGCGGCCGGTTCGTTTTCGTTGTCAATTGAGGAATGCGCAGTTATACTCGCACCGAGTTGAATAGGACGTATGGGACTTATGGGACGTATTGGAGTCCTCGTGCCGGGGAGCCAGGCAATGCGATTGCTTTGCAAGATACTTTTCGCTGCGATCGTGTTTTCGTTGTCGGGCGGCGTTCATGCCGATGATTCGCTGACGTCTCTGGAGCCAATCACAGCGAAAATGGAATCCGGCGATCCTGTTGTGATCGCCACCTTTGGCGACAGCATCACCTGGCCCTGTTACCACACCGATTACCGACAGAATTACATTTCGTTCGCCGTCGATGCACTGCGCAAGGCCTATCCCAGCGCCAATGTGCGAATCGTTCACGCCGGCAATATGGGCTCGACCGGCCGAGGGCTGACCGACGGCCGGTTCGAGAAACATGTTCTCGTCCACAAGCCTGATCTCGTTTTTATCATGTTCGGCATGAACGATTGCGCCGGCGGGCCAGCCGGATTGCAAACGTACGACGCTAACCTGACCACGTTGATTGGCAAAACGCGTGAGGCCGGCGCAATTCCTATCGTGGCTACGCAAAATGAGATCTTCTATTCCCATTCCGATGGACGAGATGCGCTCCCTCTGTACATGGCACGTGGCATTGAAGTGGCTAAACGCGAACGTGTGCCGGCGGTCGACTGCTTTGCACTTTGGAAGCCGCTCACGGTCGAACCTGCCAGATTCGCAGCGCATCTTAATGACTACTTCCATCCCAACCACGCCGGTCATCGACTGATGGCATACGCCATCGTCAAGACGCTTTGGCCAAAAGCCGCTCAGCATGTGTCAATCGATGAGCGAACGCCGTTGAAGCCTGAAGAGGCAGAATCCACCGCATCTCTTGTGCCCGGCCCACCCGGCAAACAAATCCTGCGGACCGCGGACGGCACGTGGTACGCGATTTCCGGCCGGCGGCGTAACCAGCAGCTTACCGACCTGGTGTTTTCCTTTAGCCGCGCCGAGCGCCCAACCTGGCAAGACTTTCGACATATTACGCTTGTCGGTACTCGTGAAGACGCGGTATTTGACGCGATGGATCGCACGATTACCGCCGGAATGTTACTGGAGAAGGACGGCAAGGTGTATGTCGTGTTTAGTTGGAACGTCGGCGTGTTCCTCGTCACAACGCGCCAGCCCACCGTTCAGCTTGACCTAACCCGGCCGCCGCAGGTGCAGTCCGTTGCGGCCAGGCAGTGGGAACAAGACCTTGTTAAGCCCGGGTCATGGCTGGAATACCAGAGCCTGCCGATGGTTCGTCCGGTAAGCGTTGCCAATAGCAGCCATCGGGATGGAGCGCTGCTCTTCGATGCGTATCTACAGTCTGACGGCTGGCCGGCCGTGCTATGCTCCGGTCGCGAGTTGTTTCCTGGCGGCGGTTGGGAAAACACGGACGGCATCGATGGGATTTTCTTGATCGAGACCGTTGCCGGTCAGAAGGATCCTGTCAGAAAGATGCTGTTCCCAGAATTTCAACTCGCGCGCTGCGCGCCCGAGGTGAAGGGCGGCGTCTACTTTGCTGCGCAGCAGACGAAAGCCGCGCCGCTTCAAGTTGGCGTCGTGGGCTCCAAGCCGTTTGTGGAATCCCAACCAGGCGTCAGCCAGTTCCTGCTGGCAAGTCGATCGGGCGCGGGGATCACATTGGTATTCGAGCGCGAAAATCTGTCGGCCGCCGAACGTTGGTCGCGGCTGACCGTTTCGTCTGATCAGCAACATTCCATCAAGCCGCTCTTGGATCCGACCGACAGAGCGGTGCCATTGCCATGGTCGGATAACGCGCGTGAGGGAATTGTTTGGTGGACGCTGAAAAAAGCGGGACCGATTGAACTGGCATACGAGTCGCAACTCCCGCCGGACGCCACAAGCCTGGCGGTGCTGAGTGCACAGGGCGACAAGATTCACTTTGAGTTGCTGCCGATTGCACAATAATTCTGTCACCATGAAAGACCCCAGGTGACGGGAATGAATGGCACTGTCGTCTAGGGAAATTCTTGTGGCGTCGTCAGTTGCGTTCAAGTAGTTGTGTCCGCAAGGCGGCGCGGGGTTGTTCCATGTTCTTGTAGGTCTGGCGACGTCGTTTGATTTCCCGTGGTTCGATTCTGCCAGGGCGATCGGCCACCAGCACGTCGCCGGGAGAGATCGCAATACGCTCCGAGCCAACGGCGACAGTGCCATTCCTTCCCGTCCCCATAAATTCCCCCCATGCTTTCTTCCGTCCGCTCGCAATTCCGCTTACCGCTGGCTAGACTTCCGCCAGCCGCTCGGTGGCGTCGCCGAATCGGTCGAGGTGGACATTCATCTTGTCCATCATCGATAGATACAACCGGCACATCTGGCGGTTCGGCTGGCCGCGATAGTCAAGCACCCGGCCGGTTTGAATCTTGCCGCCGCCGCGGCCCAGAACCACCACCGGCAACTGGTCGTTGTTGTGACTGCCGGTCATCATGCTCGAACAGTACAACAGCATCGAGTTGTCGAGCAACGTCCGCTCGCCTTCCTGAATTGCGTCCAACTTGCGGGCCAGGTATGCGATCTGCTCGACGAAGAATTGATTCACCTTCAGCCAGTCGGCCGAGTCGGAATGCGACAGCAGATGGTGGATCATGTAGTCCACTCCCAGGTGTGGGAAGCGAAGCGACGAGTGGTCGTTGTTCAATTTGAGCGTGGTGATCCGCGTCGTGTCGGTCTGGAAGCCAAGCACCAGGATGTCGCACATCAGCCGCATGTGGTCGGCGACATTCTGCGGAATGCCATCCGGTGGGCGCGGGATGTTCGGCTTATCGAGCGTTGGCCGCCAGCCTTGTAATTCGCCTTGCTTGCCGGCCCGGTCGATGCGTTGTTCGACATCGCGCACCGAGTCGAGATACTCGTCGAGCTTATGCTGGTCGCTGGCGCTGATCTGGCGGCGGAGATCGGTGGCGTCCGCCAACACGGCGTCGAGCACGCTCTTGTCGCCGCGCTGAACTTCGTCCTTGAACAAGCGGTCGAAAGCCAAAGCGGGGTATAGCTCCAGTGGCGTGGGCGTCGTGGGCGTCGTCCACGAGATGTGCGAGCTGTAAAGCATCGAGTAGTTTTTGTGGACCGACGGGTTCGACTTCTCGCAGCCAAGCACGAGGCTTTGCACTTTCGTCGAACGGCCGTACTGTTGCGCGAGCAATTGGTCGATGCTGGTGCCGGAGCGGATTTCGCCGCCGGAGGCCAAGGGCGCGCCGGAAAGCAAATTGCCGGTTTGCGAGCTGTGAATGTTGCCCTTCATCGCCTCGGCATTATAAAGACCCTGCACGAACAGCATCTTCTCGCGGAAGTCGGTCAGCGGAGCCAGCACCTTGCCGAGTTCCATCTCTTTGCCGGCCCCCTTGGCCCACCACTCCTTGCTGTGGAAGCCGTTGCCCGAGAAAAGCACGGCCATGCGGACCGGTGCTTGACTGGAAGGCGCCGGGCCTGTCGGCTCGTCTCCCCAGACGCGCAGCGACTCCATCCACGGCAAGGCCATGGTAACGCCAACACCCCGCAGCATCGTGCGGCGTGAAAATCGGTAAGTGCTCATGGCAATCCCCTGGGTTGGAGGCAGGACGGGTTTTCAACCCGTCCCGATTGCAAATGTAGGAATACGCACGGTACGGGACGGATTGGAAATCCGTCCTACTGAGACTCACTCTTCCTGCGCCATTTCGCGTCCGCGAATGTCGCGGAATTGCGGGCTGCGGACAATCGCCTCCAAGGCGATGGCCACTCGATAGTCTTTGGTTCTCAACGCCGATTGCATCTCGGCCAGCAGCGGCTCATCCGACAGTTGTACCGCGCGGCCCAGAGAATAGCCAAGCAATTTTCGGCAAAACTGTCTCAGGAAGGCATCCTGCCGCACCGTCGAGAGATACTTTCGCAGCCCGTCGAGACCTTCCAGCTCCGTGCCGTCCATAGTTGTTGCGCGCGTGTCGATGGGCCGATCGGCGAGATCTTTCTCCCGCCGCCGGCCGATGGCGTCGAAGCCTTCCAGCGAGAATCCGAAGGCGTCGATCCGCTTGTGGCAAATCGAGCACCTGGCGTCGCTGCTATGTTTTTCGACGAGTTGCCGCACGGTCAGACCCTCGGTCGCGGTTTCGTCGTCGGGCAGTTGCGGCACGCCTTTCGGTGGACGAGGCAACCGCTCGCCGAGCAGCGCCTCGCTCACCCAGTTGCCGCGCAAGATCGGGCTGGTGCGAGAAGCTCCGGATTGTTTGCCGAGCGTGGTCGCTTGCGCCAGGATGCCGCCGCGTGAGAACTGATTCGCCCCGTCGACGCGGCGCCACTGGGGACCCGCCACACCTGGAATATCATAGTGCTTCGCCAGGTCTTCGTTGAGGAACGTGTAGTCGGCATTCAAAATATCGAGGACCGAACCATTGTTCTGGAACAGATCGGTGAAGAACTGAATCGACTCTTCGTACATGTCGTCGCGAAGCCCGATAAACGTGGGGAAGTGCCGTTCGCTTTTCTCGTCGAGTTGATCGAAGTCGTAAATGTGCAACCACTGGCAGGCAAACTCCGTGGCCAGCCGCCGGGTTTTCGCGTCGTGCAACATGCGCCGCGTCTGGGCCAGCAAGGTGTCGGTTTCTTTCAGCGTGCCGGTCGCGGCAACCTGTCTTAACTCATCGTCGGGCTGGGATGACCAGAGGAAATAACTCAGTCGGCTGGCCAACTCCCAGTCGGTCACGGGAACTGCCATCTTCGCTGGCCCCGGCTTTTCGATCTTGTAGAGAAACGCCGGGGCCACGAGCACCCTAGCCAGTGTCAGCCGGAACGCTTCCTCGTGCGGAATGTTTTCGTTGCGCAGCCCATGGTAGAAAGCTTGCAGCTCGTTGCACTGGGCATCGCTCAGTGGCCGGCGGTAGGCGCTACTGGCAAACGCGAGCAGCGATTCCCAATGCTTGTGCTCCGTGTCCACCAGGTACTGTTGAAAATTAGCGGCACGTTCCGCAAACGGCTGCTGCACGGGCTTGAGCGCAACAACGAGGTTGGGACGGTCCTGGGTCGCGTATTGAATCAGTTGTTCCAGCACATCAACCAGCACGATCGCATCCTGGCTGATGTAGCGCAGTTCCGCCCACATCCGGTCGAGCCTCGCCGCTTGCTCGTCATTGAGCATCAGCCGCACCAAATGATCGTCCTCGCGGTGGAACAAGGTCAGCGTGATGGGTTCATCCACCGGCACGATCTTCACGTAGCTCAGGGCGACCGGAAAGAGTTGGCGGAACTCCTCGAAGCCGGCCTCAATCCGCTTCCGCGTCTCGCTCGTCGGACCGACCAGAATCGGCGCGGTGTACGACAGCTTGCGGCTCTCGGCCCCCCACTCGCCGGCGGCAATCGACGCCGAAATGTCGCTGGCTTTCAAACTCACAGGGCGATCGACTTTGCCGGCGACCACTTGCAACTCAACGCTGCCTTCGACACCCGTCCTGCCGTCGAGTACACCGTCGGCAACCAACTCGCAGCCATTGGTTAGATTGGCGGGAAGCTGAAACGCAATGACGCTGGGGGCTTGCACGCAAAGGCTGGCGCCATCAATCGCCGAGCCATCGGGATGCTTACCGAACTGCGCGGGATCAAGGCCCCATTCCACTTCACCGGCTATTGGCTTGGGCTGATCGGCGATCGGATCGCGCAGCCCGCCGGCAAACAACGGCCCGCCGGCACTGGTCAGCTCTCGATAAAGCTGCGCGTCGGGGCCCTCTTGGATGGCTGGCTCGCCGGCCAGCAGGAAAGCTTGCAGCGCATCTGCCAAGGCCTGCTTTTCGGTGGCGTCTTTCGCGGTTTGCCATTTTGCCAAAATCGAACCGGCCGGATAGATCGGGCCGCTTCCCTCTTTATCGACTTCGGTATAGAAGTGCCACACGTTCAAGTTGCCAAGTCGGTCGGCATGTGGATTGCCGGCCAGCACGTCGCTGGAAATGTCCTCGGCCAGGTTCCACACATGCCCTTGGTCGCCTGATTCGGTCAGCTTCAGGTCGATGGCTGTCAGGTCGCAACCGTGGCTGCCATCGCGCGGGCCTACCAGCAGCGAGACGAGATCGCCGGGGCGTACCGAAATATTGTCGAGCGGCCCTGTCGAAGCTTCGGCGGTGATGTCGAGTGCGCCGCCGGCGAGTCGCTGCCGCGCGGCGCCACGGCGCAATTCCAACGACCACGTGACTCCGTTGCCGCAGCCGGGATGCGCGTGCTTGATGTTCGCTTCGACCTTAATGCTTGCCGCTACCGGGCTTTCCCAGCCAACGGCGACGCGCAGTGTGGGCGAAGGATGCACGGCCACGCTGTGGGGCTTCAAGTCGCCGGAAATCCGCACCGCCTGGTCGGAGGAATTGGTGACGATATACGGTGTCTCGTTGCTGCCCCACCCGTTGATAAAGTCGTGCCCCGACACGTTGGCCAACCCAGCGATGAAATGGTTTTCAATCTTCACCCTGCCGATGGCGCCCAGATAATCGAGCCACGTGCTCAGCACGTCCACGTCAACTTGATGCTTTTGGGCAAGCTGGTTGAGCATCGTGCTCTCCAGGCCGCTAACCATTTCGTCGGCCGCTTGCAGACACCTGGCGGCGCTTCCGAACATTCGCTCTCGGCGCACGGCCAAATTGCGGCTCAGGTCGCGCACGTCGCGGAGCAGCACATCGGGACGGCCAGGCGCCACCAAACGAGGCCGTTCCCAAACAACAAAGTCGGATATGTCGCCGTCCCCCGCATCACTGGCGACAAGCGACAGCATCACGCCATTGCCTTCGGTTGCGGCGGGGATCTTGAATCGCAGCTCCTGCCTGGCGAGGAGCGGGGTGACGGGCTCTTGCCACTGCCTGGCACCGCCAACTCTGTCGATTTGCCCAACCGTGTTGAATGTCCAGAGCGCTTTCTGCCAGGTGGCAATCTCGCCGGCTAAGGCCGTGGCGTCGTCCGGTTTGGCAGTTCGCCATCGGGCACGCACGCGCTCGAGCAGAAATGAAGTCTCTCCCGAGTTCATGCTATTCCAAAGCCTGCCCAGATACCTGGCATTGAGCCGATATTCGGCAGCCACGGCTTCGATCGTTGTCATTTCGCTTGCGAGCGAGTCTCGCTCCTTCAATGTCGCGGCCAGATACCGTTCCAGCGGCAACCGTCCGCCTTCGTTCGTGCCGAATACCACGCCTTCCAAGTTCACCTGATCGCTGCCACCCGCGTCGGTGAATTCCCGGTAGAACCCGCGGATCTGCGCCAGCAGGTCGTCGGTCCAGTCGCGCCGCGTGGCGTGGGGCGAGAATCGCATGCCGTCTGGCAGCAACACGGCGTGGTTCGAAATCTCTTTCGCGGCATCCAGATACTTGGTCACCAGCGCCGGCGACATCACCAAGGCATTGCCGGTGTTGGTAAAGCCTTCGCCCGCCGCCCCATCGACCGGAAACTCATGCGCCGGGTTGAGCGAAGCGACGCCCGTCAGATCGCGCAGCGTATAGGTGTACTCTGCATTGCTCAGTCTCCGCAGCACAACACGCCCGGGATCTCCGGCCCGCGCTTTTGCCTCCCAGGTCAGATAGTCGCGCACCCATTGCTGCACGCGGTTGCGTTCTTCTTGATTGGGCTGCGAGGCCTCTGGCGGAGGCATCTGGCCACTGCCGAGCATCTCGGCGACCTTCTGCCAGGTCTGCGGGTGCTTTCGCACCTCAGCCCAGGTACCAATCGAGCCAAGATCGATCTGGGCCTCGGTGAGATCTGTCGAGTGGCATTCGAAGCAATAGTTCCTGAGCAACGGCAGAATCTCGGTTGGATAGGCTCTTTCCAGGACGTGTTGATCGGGCTCGTTGGAAAGCGCGGCTTGCCACCCGCCCAGCGCCAACGCCGCAGCCAACAAGGGACTTAAACGTGCAACCATAAATGCAATTGCTTCGACAGGGGGGATCAACGACGTCGAGTTTGCAGATGACTCAACGCAATGGCCGGGAGCACACGAACGTTCCTATTATGCCCAGGAATCTGGCCCTGGGGCAATCCGCACGGCCGATCCGTTGTTGAAACTGCGTAACCGTTCACGGGCCAAGAGAGGGGGGACAGCGAAATTTTCCCGGGAAGGACGGTGGGCAACCACCCAACAGGACGATGCATTTCTCGGCAATTCGCCGGGAAAACGGGCCAGTCCCCGGCCCGTGACCGGTCATCGCTCAACGTTCATCCCTTACTTCAAGCCTTCCATGAACCGCAGATAGTCTGCTTCCATCATCCGCGGGTTTGTGCCGAAGATGGAATGGAAGTCGGCCAATCGCTGCTGGCTGCTGTAATCGCCGAAGGCATCGAGGTCGGCCGTTTTCGCCAGGTAGGCACCGTACTTGCGCGGTTCCCTCTCGACCAGATAGAACGTGAACGCCCAGGCCTCGGCGTAGGCGGCCAGGGGGTTCGTGCGGAACAGCCGATCGTCCGCCACGATCTGCATGAAACCGGGGGATGACCTGCCGGCTTTCAGATACGCGCGGAAATTCACCAGTTGCTCGCGGTTGATGCGGTCCTCGAAGCGCGGGTACTTTCTGGAGTCCCATACCCCGCGCGATTCAAACAGCGTGCCCAGCCCCTCCACGACCCACGTGGGCGTGGTTGCGAAACGCCGGTGCACTCCCGTGTTGAACGCCGTTTGATGCGTTGCCTCATGCACGACCGTGGCAGCGTTTTGCTGCCATGACTCGGAGTCATTATTGCCGGCAGCCAGGTCGTAGAGCGTGATGCGGTTGGTCATCGCCGAGTAATAGCCGATCACTCCCGGAGGAAGATTCACCCCCTCCGCCGCGGCGTAACGAAGAAAATCCTCCCGTTGGCCCCACACAATAGCGGCCAAGGGAAAGTCGGGCTCTCGCATCTTGAATCCGCGGACTTTGAAGTAGGTCACCATCGAACGGTACAGCTCTTCAAACCGTTCGGCCCATTTGGCGCCTTGCCCGCGGGGATGGGCGACGAGATAGTGGCCCGTGCCCGTGACCTCAAGCTGGGGGCTGAACGCGCGCAACAGCTCGGCCCGCAATTCTCCTGCTGAAAACGGCCGAAAGGAAGATGACTCGCGTTTGAAATCACGGACCTCGTTCGGCGAGAATTCAACCATCTGGCCATCGCGTAAGAGGAGCGAAACCTGGGTATTCGTTGCCTGCAACGGGAAGCCTTCCAGCCGCTTGCCACGCAGGTCGACCGACAGCGTCCAGGCGCCGGGATCCGTTGCCAGGGCAATCGCAGGGCAACTCATTAAACCAAGGGAAAAGATCCTGCCGAAAAGGCGCATGGGGAACCTGCTCAATAGGGACGGGATGAGGTCGGAGGTCGCTTTAAGTCTATGTCACGCGGCGATAGAATGAACCAGGGAGCGATAACGCGGGTGCTGACGGTTGTGCCGCGGGTTTCGATTCAGATCCATGCGTCAGGAGTCGTGACGGTGAAGTATTTGTCGCTGTCGATACCGCTCTTTCTTGCCATCAGTCTTCCGGCCCGTGCCGATTTGGCGGCTGATGTGCTTGCGCAGGTTGCGCGGCTGAATGCTGATGCGCTCAGCGATCGCAGCGATGCCGAGCAGGTGCTCATCAAGCTGGGGCCGTTGGCACTCGATCAACTGCCCGAGGTCACCGACCGCACGCCGCCGGAAGTGGCTCAGCGTTTAACGCGCGTGCGACAGGCTCTCGAGCAAGCGCAGGTTGACGCAGCGGTGCAGCCGGCGCAGGTCACGCTGATTGGCGAGGACTTGCCGCTGGCCGACGTGATCGCCCGCATCTCGCAGCAGACCGGCAACAAGATTGTTGACCACCGCGAAGCGTTTGGTGAGGAAGTGACCGAGCCGCGGATCAAGCTCAACCTGGCGAAGGTTCCCTTTTGGAAAGCGCTCGACGAGGCGCTC
Source organism: Planctomycetaceae bacterium (assembly GCA_005773095.1). Classification (GTDB taxonomy): domain Bacteria; phylum Planctomycetota; class Planctomycetia; order Pirellulales; family PALSA-1355; genus SXHT01. The sequence continues at coordinate 1,974 of SXHT01000045.1, read as the reverse complement.
GACATGGCACAACTGACCACTTACGACTTTACCGGCGAACGGGGCGTGTACTTAATCAATCGCCCGCCCAGCCAACAGCCGCGGACGGATCGAGCCAGCTACGCGGGGCCGTTTCGGATCGAGGCCGTGCGGTTCGAGGCGGTACGCGAATTGCGCTCGCCCAGATCTCGTTCGCTCAAACTCTTCGTGAACGTGGCCTGGGAGCCGCGGCTGATGCCCGTGGCCATTCGTCAGCCGCTCGGCGAGATCAAGGCGGTAGGCGCCGGCAACGTGGCGATCGACGTGGTGGGAGCGGAGGGAGAACCGGAGGCCAGCTTGCCGGATGATAGCGGTTCGGCGGAGTTGGAGATTCCCTTGCAGCTTCCGCCGCGAAACATCGAGAAGATCACCAGCCTGCAGGGCAAGTTGCGGATCATGGTGCCCGGGCCCATGCAAGACTTCCGGTTCGAGCAGTTGCCGATTGCGGGCGACGGCCCCCAAGGCAATGCCAGGCCGGTCAGAGTGGAACAGCGGAAGGCGGGCGTCACGGTGATCGTCGATCAGGTGCGAAAGAACAACGAGATCTGGGAGGTCCGCACGCGGATTCGCTTTGACAGGCCTGGCGACTCGCTGGAATCCCACCGCAGTTGGATCTTGCGCAATCAACCGTACCTGGTGGGGCCCGACGAGAAACGCTGTGCGTCCGACGGCTACGAACAAACGCGTCAGACCGATAATGAGGTGGGCGTGGCATATCTGTTCGAGCTTCCCAAGGGACCCGCGGGGATGACGTTTGTGTATCAGACGCCCACGATGGTCTTTGAGTTGCCCGTGGAGTACGAGCTACACGATCTGGAGTTACCATGATGAAAAGTCGTTTTGTTCATATCACGCTGGCGGCGTTGTTGGCGATGGTGGTGCCGGGCAGGTGCTTGGCGGCCGATGATCCCGCGCCGGAATCGCCCCTCATCGATTCGAATGAAGTCTCGCCCGATGAAGTGGCGGCGACGGTGAACGGCGAGCCAGTCACCCTTGGCGCCGTGAACGAAGCCATGAAGGGCGTGCTGCAAGGCCGATCGCTCAATCCAGCCACGTTACCTTTATTGCAAGCCGAGGTGCTTTCGCAGTTGATCGATCGCGAACTGCTGACGCAGATGCTTGCGAAGTCGGGGAAAGCAGCGCCCGACACCGAAATCACCCAAGCGTTTGACCAGGTGAAGCGGCAAGCGGAAGAGAAAAAGGTCGATCTTGCCAAGTCACTTGCCGACCGCGGATTGACCGAGGAACAATTTCGCGAGCAACTGGCCTGGCAGATCAACTGGGCGAAATTTTTGCAGACAGCGCTCACCGGGTCGGTCATGCGAAAATATTTCGAAGCCCATAAACGCCATTTCGACGGCACCGAGTTGCGAGTCAGCCACATCCTGATGCGCCCCGACAGCGCCGGAAGCCCGGCCGAGACGGAGCGGCTAACGAAAATGGCCGAGAAACTGCGAGGGCACATCGAATCAGGCAAGCTCACGTTCGAGGAGGCGGCCAAGAAATACTCCGCCGGTCCCAGCCGGCACAAGGGGGGCGACCTGGGGATGATTCCCCGCAACGGCCTGATGCTCGAGCAGTTTACGGCTGCGGCGTTCAGCCTGGAGAAAGGCAAGATCAGCCAGCCCGTCGTGACCCCCTACGGCGTGCATCTGATCAAAGTGACCGACGAAAAGCCCGGCCGCAAAATCTGGAGTGAGGTCAAGGAAGCAATCAAGGGTCCAGCCACCCAAGCGATCTTCGAGAAATTGGCCGCCGCCGAACGGGAGAAGGCCAAGATCGATTACACGGGAAAGTGCCCGCATTTCAAACCGGGAACTCGTACGCTGGCGACCGAATAGTGCCTGGCATCCTCGGGGCGAACTAGACCGCCGATTTGTCGGTTTCGCCGGTGCGAATGCGCACGACGTTCGCCAATTGGGTGACGAAAATCTTGCCGTCGCCGACCTGGCCGGT
>SXHT01000044.1 GCA_005773095.1 Planctomycetaceae bacterium | reverse complement strand
TTCGACCGGCTCGCCGGTTTGCGACTCGATGCTGACCACGGCGCCCACGGGCGCCGGGACATCGGCGGCCGCGGCCGTCATACCCACAATGCGCGCAATACGCCCCTCCAGTCGAGTGGTCATGACCGTGGACACTTGTTCGTCCAGTGTGAGCATCAGTCGAACCTGGAGATCGAAACTTGGAAGTCGGTACCGCCAGTTTTGGCGTTCGGCGTTTATGTCAGGTCTTCTTCCATGCGATTCAATTGTTCCTCAATGCGCTGGTCGACGGCGCCGAAGCGGGTCTCGACACGGCAGCCGCCGGGCGAGATCGTCTCGTCGGATACGACCTTGGCCGTGCCCTGACGCGCGACTGCTCGAGCCAGCGCCTCCACGTGCGCGCCCAGCGTTGTCCTGTCATCCGGATGCATGCGGACCAGCAGCTCCGCGCTTCCGGAGCAGAGCTCCAAGGCCTCCTTCACAAATGCCACGGTAATCTGAGGATCGCGCTTGATTTCACGGTGGATGACCCGCTCGGCGATCCGCACGGCCAGGTGCACCGCCCTTTGCTCCCAGTGCGTCAGCCAGGCATCCTTGGACTGTGCGATCTGTTTTGTCGCTTGCTGAATCGCCGGCAGCAGCGTGGCTAATTGTTTGCCAACCCTTTCTTCGATGACTTGTTCTGCCGCGCGAATGGCGGCTTGCCGTCCGTCTTCTTCCGCCCTGCGACGAATGGCCTCGGCATCTTGCTGCGCTTTGGCGATGATCTGCGTTGCCTGACCTCGCATCGTGTCAAGATACGAGTTGGCGCGCACCGTCATGTCGTCGAAATTGAACGATGAGCCGTTGGCGGGGCGGATCGGTCCCGATGCTTTGATGATCGTGGCCATGTTCCAGGTCAGGATTTCTTGTCCGATTGGTTTACTGTCAAATTTGCATCCACATCGTCAGGCTCGAAAACCTGACCTACACCGCCAGACTCAATTTTCTGCCCGTCGTGGTCGCCAGGAGCCCACCGGAGTCCAATTCGCTGGCCAGATCCGCGATCAGTTGTTGCGCCGCTTCGACATCGTCGATGTTAACCGGCACGAGTCGATCCAGGTCGCGCCGCAGCCGAGCCCCCCGCGCCACGGGAAGTACGCGGTAGGCGCGGGCAACCATCGCCTTTCCAGCTCCAGCAAGTGCCAGAGTCAAGTCTTCCTGATTGGCCTGCGCGAGTACCTTGCCGAGCGATGGATCGTCCAGCTCATGCAGGTCGGCGAAGCAATAAGCACGGGCCTCGCGGGCCGACAATTGCGCTGCAAGCCGACGGTCATGACGCGATAGATTCGCCAGCATCGATTCGTGCGAAAACGGATCGGCCGCGGCCAGTATGTTTTCGAGAGCCATCATTCCGGCGGTTCGCCCTCGGGTGGCGCGGTGATGCTCGTTGAGCCAGGGTTTCAATCCCCGTTCGATTTCGATCAGAAGTTCCGGATCGGTTTCCTCCAGATCGACCAGCCTCCGAGCCACCTCCGCCTGCAACTGCGGCGAAAGGCTGGCCAACAGGTCGGCGCCGTTTGCTGGAGGCAGGTGGGACACAACCACCGCAATCGTCTGAGGATGCTCTTGCCGCAGCCGCCCGGCCAACGCGGCGCCCGTCGCATTGTGCAACGATTTCAGAGGAGGATTCGAGCTGCGAGCCGGCTTCAACTCGCCACGGCGCCTGGGTGAATTGCTTTGGCCCGACGATCGTCCGATCGTTTCAGCGAGCTGACTATCAAGATCAATGCCGGCTGGCTGATCCTCAGGTAGCATCGGCCCAATGCGAAAGAACTCATCGATCACGACTGCTTGCTCAGCCGGATCGAGATCGCCAAGCTGATCAACGGCCCGACGGATCGCAACGGCCTGCTCGCGCGACATTTGCGCAAGTAGTGTGTCGGCGGTCGCCGGGTCTAAGCTGGCGATGAGTACGGCTGCTTTGCGAGTTGATGTTCGATGATCTTTCATAATTGGCTTGTCATGCACCAGCGCCGATCCAGTTGCGCAGTACCGCGACGGCGGAATCCGGATCTTCCTTAACCATCGTGGTCAGTTCTTCACGAAGTGACGGCCCGCTGGCAGCGCGTCGCCGCAGCCGGGCTCGCGGGGTGGACGTTTCTTCCGGCTCGGCCGTGCTCGGGTTGGGCTCATCGCCGGCGACAAGAGACAAACCTGTTGAGACGCCGGTCTCTGCGGCCGGCATGCTCGACAGCGGTGCAGTGGCAGGCGCCGAACGCGCAACCGAGCGCAGCATCCACAGGCTGATCAGCGCCAGACCACCCATTCCCAGCGAGGTCCCGTACTGCCCCAGCCATGCCACCGCGTGATCCTGCATGTCGGGAATCGGCAGCGGCGCGGCGGTAATGTGTTGAAATGACGTGACGGTGACCTGCGGAAACGGATCGCTGCCTGCCGAAGCAATGGGCAATAGCGCGACAACCGCGTTCTTGATGTCGTCTTTCATTTGTCGCTCGATATCCGCTAGCGCAGCGACGTCGGGCTTTTTGGGTTCCTGGCCCGCGGGGGGCGGATTGCGTTCGCTCCAGACTTTGTCGTAGTAGCTGCTGGGAATCGCGACCGCCACCTTGACGCGCAGGGGCGTGAGGCCGTGTTGCCTTCGCTTCTGAACCGTTGTGGGAATCGCCGTGTTCGATTGCACGCGGTTGGTTTCTTCGTTCGTTTTGGGTCCACCCGCGCTGATGGCCACGGCTGCCGGCTGATTGGCGCCCCCTGGCTGTTGCGCTACCACGCCGGGGCGCCCCACGGGAGCTGGTGCTTCGCTGGTCTTGGTGGAGTTCGATTCATCGTTTTTGTAAACCACGCCCTTGGGATCCAGCGTAGTTTTAGTTTCCTCATATTCGGTATCCAGCGCGAGTTCCACGTTTGTGGTGACGACGACGCCGGGAATATACTCGAGCTGATCGGCGATTTTCTCCCGCCAGATCCGCTCGTACTTTTCCTTGCGAGAGATGTAGTCGTCATCCTCCGCCGTGCTCAGGCCGCCGTCGTCACTCTTGCTGGCGTAGGTCTTCCCGTTCAGATCCGTCACGCTGACGTTTTCTGGCTTTAGACCTGCGAACGCGCTGGCCACAAGATGTCGAATCATCGGAATTCGTTCTTTGTCGAGCGGTTGGGATCCGATGGGCTTGATGCTCACCGAGGCGGTGGACAGCATCGGTTGGTTAAATCCGCTGGGTTTCTTTTCGTCGTAAAGGACCGCGGCACTTTCCACCCCCTTCATGCGATTGAGTATTAACTGCAATTCATTCTGTTTGGCAGCCCTGAGCATTTCCTGCTGCTTGGCGCGCGTCTCGAAAACGCTGCCGCTCGCCAATGCCTTTTCCAGGTACTTCCCAAACTCGGGCGGTAGCGCCCCGTCGTCGGCGAGTGCGCCCATGTAGAGCGACTGTTGGCCGCGTGGCACTCGAATGCGATTGCCGTCGATCTGGTAGCTGGATAGCGCTGCCTTCGCAAAGGCCGCTTCCATCGCCGGCAGCTGGGAAGAGGCAAACGGCTCGCCCCCCATGAGAAACGCATCGGGGCCTGCCGTGTGACTTTGAAACAAGTATGCCAGACTCACCACGACAACCACCAGCAGCAGCGCCGAGGTTATGCGCGCTCCGGGACTGAGTGACTTGAACAGGTCCGCTAGCTGCGTGACGGCTCGATTGAGGAAATCCATCCGGGGTACCCTCGCGGAACACAGAACACGGAATTCGGAACACAGAACACGGAATTCGGAACGGATTGTGACGTTCCGCGTTAAATCCTTATGTCTTTCACTTCTTGATACGCTTGAATCAGCTTATTGCGGACTTGCATCATCGTGCGAAACGCGAGGTCGGCTTTTTGCACGGCCGTCAGCACTTCCGCAGGGTTGGCATCCCCGCCGGTGAATAGGTTTTCGACCGCATTGTTGGCGTCGACCTGCATTGAATTTACCTGCTGGATTGAATCCAGCAGCATCGACTTGAACGAGGAACCGTTCGATCCAATCGGCCGCGCCCCTGGCATCGACAATGCCTGCGCATTGGCCGGCGTAATCGGCAGATTCTGGTTCGTGATCGGCGTCATGCGATGATCCTGAAGGTCTGTTGCGTCAAGTTCTTGGTGACTTCCATCACGCCGATGTTCGCTTCGTATGCCCGTGTCGCTTCCAGGGCGTCGACGAACTCGGTCGTCGTGTCAATATTGGGAAATGCCACGTACCCGGCACGGTCTCCGTCCTTGATCGCGTCAGGATGGCCCGGCTGATATTTCCAATTCGGCTCCACTTGCGCAATTTCGACGCTGGCGACTTTGACGCCCGGTGCTCCACCCGGTCCACCCAGGGAATGGTCGGCTTCAAAAACCACGAACCTTGGCTGATAGGGCGCCGCCTCACCAGCTTCGTTGTGCGTGGTGCTCACGTTGGCAATATTGCTGGCAATGGCGGTGATGCGGGCGCGCTGCGCTACCAGGGCGCTGGTGCTGATGTCAAGAATGCTGAACATGTGTGGGTTCCATTGTGGGTTTAGGTTTCAGCAGGATGAAGGGTAACCGTTCACGGGTCGGGGACTGGCTCATTTTCCCGGCGAATTCGCGCGAGGTGCATCGTCCTGTCCGGAGGTTGTCCAACGTGGTTCGGGGGAAAATGTGCCTGTCCCCCTCTCTTGGCCCGACAATATCCCGTCTCTCAGCTTTCATCGTTCATTCTCCCCGCCTATGCCTTCTCGGAAATTGCCGCCTGCAACAGCCGGAACTGGCTCGTCATGATCGACAGAGCAAGGTTGTGTTGCATTTGATTCTTGGAAATCGCCGCCACCTGGGTTTCCAGGTTTCCTGTGCTTTGGTCGTGATACAAAAAGTTCTCCAGCTCTCCGCTGATCTTGCCGAACGAATTTTGGACCTGACTCGCCAAATCGTCGTGCAACACTTTCCCAGGCGATTGTTCCCGCTCGACGATTGCCTGTTTGAGTTCTGATTCAAACGCCGCCGGCGACAGGTCGCGCACCTCATATCCGGGCGTATCCAGGTTTGCCAGGTTTCCCGCCAGGATGCCATGCCGCAGCTGCGCAAAGTTAACGACCTGCTCCAGGACCGGAATCGTCGTGGATTCAACCAGTTTGGTAAACATAGGCAGTCTCCGAGCGAGTCCATGCAATCAGCGTGCCGAGGCGCGATTGCGGCTGGATTGGTTTAAGCTGTTCCGGTTGATCAAAGTTGTTTGCGTGATGGATGCTTCTCTTGCCGGTTGCCAGCGGCAAAAACTGCCGGCTAACTTGCTTTCGCGAATGACCTGGTTCGCGGTGCGTAGCCCCATTGTTTGAGTTTTCTGGAAAGGGTTCGCAACCCGATGCCCAGCGCTTCGGCCGTCTTGGCGCGGTGTCCGCCGAATTGTTCGAGTGTCGTTTCGATCAGCTTACGCTCCATGTCGTGCATGTTGAGACCGGTGGGGACCTCCCCCGCGGCCGCCATCGGTTGCGTTGAGTTCAACAGCCAAGGCCACAATTCGTCCGCGGAGATAGGCTTGCCTGTGTTGAGCACGCTTGCGCGAGTCATCAGGTTCTCGAGTTCGCGGACATTCCCGGGCCAGTGATACTCGGTGAGCAAATTCCGAGCGTCGGCTTGCAACGTGCAAGGATCCTTGCGTAAGCGAGCGGCAGATTGCAACAGGAAATGCTGCACAAGGGGGGGCACGTCTTCACGGCGTTCGCGCAGCGGCGGCACGCGCAGTGGCAAGACGTTCAGGCG
>SXHT01000370.1 GCA_005773095.1 Planctomycetaceae bacterium | reverse complement strand
TTATTTCGAGGATCCGCTGTTCACCGTCGGTGGCCATGCCGCCGGCCTGCTCGGCAAGCATTGCGATCGGGTTGGCTTCGTAGAGCAATCGGAGTTTGCCCTCGGGATAAGCCGCCGTGGGTGGATACAAGAAAATGCCCCCGCGCAACAAGGTGCGATGAAAATCGGCCACCAGCGAGCCGATGTAACGCGACGAATACTGCGTGCCGTTCTCGCCGCTCTTAATCCAGTGCAAATACCGCCGGCAGTAGGAAGGAAAGCTGTCGGCATTCGCTTCGTTCACCGAGTACAAGCTTCCTCGTTCGGGCATCCGAATATTAGGATGGCTAAGAATGTACGCCCCAATCTGCGGATCGAGCGTGAACCCGTGCACGCCTTCGCCGGTGGTGAACACCATCACCACCGACGATCCGTAGAGCACGTAGCCCGCGGCGATTTGCTTGTGCCCCCGCTGCAGCACGTCGGCCGCGGGATCCTCGGTGTTGGTTCCGTCGCGCTTGAGGATCGAAAAAATCGTGCCCACGCTGGTGTTGAGATCGATGTTGCTCGAACCGTCCAGCGGATCGAACACCACGATGTACTTGCCATGGTCGGGATTCTTGAGCACCACCACCGGCTCTTCGTTTTCCTCGGACGCCAGCACGCCGATGTTGCCGCGATTGCCCAGGCAGTAGAGCAGCGCATTGTTGGCGAACACGTCGAGCTTCTGCACCGATTCACCCTGGACATTCTCGTCCCCCGTGGCCCCCAGGAGTTCGGTCAGTCCCGCGCGGCGGATTTGTGCGGCGACCAGCTTGGTGGCCAGGGTGATGCCCGAGAGCAGCCACGAGAATTCCCCGGTTGCGCCCGGCGCATGCGTCCGTTGGTGTTCGAGAATGTATTGCTGGGCGGTGACAGGCTGGGTGAAAGCCATGCAGGCACGACCTTTCAATCAGGTGCTGAGCCGATCAACGCGGTATCGGAACCGCCGGGCATCCCAGGGGTGCAGGTGCGCGGCGAAAATGGGGGGGCGAGCATGGAATTATTCTAGCAGCTGCCCGAGTGTGTCGCTATCACCGATCGAGTGGGTGGGGTGCATCGGCGTCGCCTGTTTGGTGCCATTTGTCGCTGAGTGCGGCACAAACGGCGAAAACCAGGGCGCTAAATAGCGTGCAGCAGAAGACCAGCCACATGACCCTTCCGGCCGCTATCCAGACTTCGTGCTGCAGCGCCCTTGCGCCCCCTTCCTCTTCGATAAGCGTTCCCGCCGCGGCTGCGCCTTGCGCCAAGCGCACGTACAACCACCACGCGGCTGCGCCACCCATCAGGGCCATGAACACGCCGCCAAAGATCGCCAGGCTGGCCTTGAACCCGAACCAGGCGCCTTGCCTTGCCGCCACGATGATCGGATGGAAACGTGTCAATGCCATTGGCGCACCGGACCACGGTCTACAACAAGTACACTTTGGCGATAGTGAAGTAGATCACGATCCCGGTCACGTCGACGAAAGTGGCCACAAACGGAGTGGAGGCATAGCCGGGGTCGAAACCTAAACGTTTGAAGATCATCGGCAGCATGGAGCCGACGACGGTGCCCCACAGGCAGATGCCCGTCACCGCGATACCCACGACCCAACCCAGCGACCAGCGGTTGACGTCTTCACGGACAACGCCCGATGTAATCGCCCCGCGCACGAAGCCCGCCAGTCCCAGGGTGAAGCCCAACGCCATCCCCATCAGGAGCTCGTGGTAGAGCACGCTCAGCCAATCGCGAAGGCCGACGTGGCCCAGGGCCATCGCTCGCGTAATCAGGGTGGCCGCCTGCGATCCCGAGTTGCCGCCTGCCGAGATCACCAGCGGCACAAACAGGCTGAGCACGAACACGGCTTTCATTTCCCCCTCGAAAAAGGTCATGGCCGTGAATGTCAGGAACTGGGCGATGAACAAGCAAAGCAGCCAGAAAGAGCGCTTTCGCCAGACTTCCATGAAGGGCGCTGCGAGGTAGTTTTCTTCAATGGGCTGCATGGCGGCCATGCGGTAGGCGTCTTCGGTGGCTTCCTCGGCCGCCACGTCGGTCACGTCGTCGTGCGTGATGATGCCCAACATGTGGTGCTCGTGATCGACGACGGGAATCGCGTGCAAGTCGTACTTGGCGACGCGCTGGGCGACGAGCTCCTGGTCATCATTGACGTCGACACTCACCACGGCCCGTTCCATCAGGTCGTCGATCAACTCGCTGGGCTTGCCGATGGCCGAGATCATTTTGCGCGCGGTCACCACGCCGCGCAGGTGCTCTTCGGCATCCACGACGAACACGTAGTAGATCGTTTCCAGATGTTCCGCTTGCTGGCCGAGTTCCTCCAGTGCTTGCTTGACGGTCAAACCTTCGCTGAGCCGCGCGTAGCCTGTGGTCATCATCGCGCCGGCGGTGCCTTCTTTGTAGGCCATCAGCCGCAGGATGTCGCGGCGCGCCCGGGGCGGCACTAACGGCAGCAACTGCTCGACGGCTTCGTGCGGCACTTCCTTGAGGATGTCCACGCGGTCGTCGGCCGGCAGTTCGGCGAGCAGCTTGCCGACTTCCGCCCGATCCGCGCTCTCGACGATCTCAAGCTGCTTCTCGCGATCGAAGTAGCTGAAGATCGAGGCGCGAGTCGCCCGGTCGGAATTCCGTAATACGGCCCAGGCCTCGGCCGATGTCAGCCCCTCCATGAACTCCGCGGTGCGGGCCGGGTGCAGCGCTGTGCAGAACTCCTCCAGCTCGGCCGTATTGTTCTCGGCCAGCATCTCGCGAAGCTCGGGCAAGTAAAGCGTATTTGGCAAGGCGGGCATCGATCGTGTCCCGTCGAGAATAGAGCAAGGCTAGATTGTCAGATTGTAATTGTCGGCGCAGAAAGCGGCAGCCCATTTGCAAGGTTAGGCAATGATCAAGACACTGAGCAGCCAGACTTTTTTCATGGTGAATTTCCCTTTCGAAGTGGATTTCAGCCGGTTTCAAAAAACGGCCATGCTGGTGGTCGTCCCATAACAGCCTTGTTATAAACCATGGGCTGGCCGCTTCTCAAACCCCGGCGATTTTTTGGGCCGCCGAGAACGTCAATATGCAACGCTGGAAATTTTTGGCGACGCTCCTGGCCCTCTGGGTGGCGTTACCCTATGCGCTGCTGATGGCCGCTGGGTGCGTTTGGTTGTATCAGCAAGGCCTGTTGCTGTACTTCCTGGCGGCGACCGCGGTAATTTCATGGGCAACGAGGGGCTGGTTCCGTTATCTTTTTGCGCGTACCGAACGGCGGTGGAGAATACGGGCCGGCGTCGACCCCATCGAGACCTGGCCGCCCGCCGGAAAAGCGGCCTGGCAAGAAGTGCAGGCGATCGCCGAGAAAGCTCAGCAAGCGCCCCCCCCCATCGATCAACCTGAACGTTGGTGGCAACTGCTGCGTGAAGTGTTCGTGGCCGTGGCGAAAGAATTCCATCCCAAGTCGGACCAGCCCGGATTGGAGGTGCCGCTTCCCGACGCTTTGGCGATCGTGGAGTTCGTATCGCGCGATCTGCGGATTGCCTTGCGAGAACGCGTGCCGGGCTCGCACATCCTGACGATCAACGATTTCAATCGCGGCAAGCGTTTGTGGGGCCGGCTGGAACAGGTCTACCATCTCTACCGGGTTGCTTACTTGGGATTCAACCCCGCCGGAGCGATTGTGCGGGAAATTCGCGACAATGCCACGGGCCAGATGATGACCCACAGCGTTGAGGGCATTCACCGCTGGGCTACGGCGTATTGCGTGAGCAGAGCAGGACTTTACGCAATCCAACTTTACACCGGCCAGGTTAAGGTCGACGACGAAGCGTTTCAGAAATACACCACCGGAGATTCGCGCCAAGCGGCCGGCGATGCCGGCCAGCGCCAAGAGCAACTCGCCGGCGAGCCGTTGCGGATTCTCGTAATCGGCCAAACCAAGGCCGGAAAGTCCAGCCTGATCAATGCGCTGTTTGGCGAGGTGCGGGCCGCAACCGATGTAATTCCCCGGACGGCGGGGGTCGAACCGTTTGTACTCGAACGGGAGGGGCTGCCGCGAGCCATCATTCTCGACACGGCCGGCTACTCGGCCGTCACTAGCGAAACTCCCAAAGAACTCAAAGAGGCCCTGCTGAAAACGGATCTGATTCTGCTGGTCTGCTCGGCTCGAAGCGCCGCCCGAGAACCCGATCGGGCAATGTTGGCCGATCTGCATGAACGATTTGCGGAAGATCGCCATCGCTCGCTTCCGCCGGTAATCGGGGTGCTCGCCCACATTGACAGCTTGCGGCCCTTGAACGATTGGTCTCCACCGTTCAATCTGCTCTCGCCGGACACTCCTAAAGCGCAATCCATTGCCACGGCCGTCCAGGTCGTCGCGAGCGAACTGAGTCTACCGGAGGACCATGTGGTGCCCGTGTGTTTGCTGCCGGAGCGGTGCTACAACGTCGAGGATGGACTGATGCCGGCGATGCTGGCGGTTCTGCCCTCGGCCCAGCGAGCCAAGCTGCTGAGAACGCTCAAGCAATTTCGCGACGAAGAGGTCTGGCAATTGCTCTGGCATCAAGCCGTCAACACGGGTCGCTTGCTGGTAAGAACAGGTGGTTCTTGGGGGGCAAAAAGAGCCGAGGAACTTGCGAGTCGGATTTCGGGCCGATGAGCGATTGCGACCAATTGTCCAGTTTCGCTGCTGATAGCACCCCCCTCTGGCCGACAACAACTTTAGGGGTTGTAGCGGTCGTGCCGATGGTAGCGGCCGCTAGCAGGTCCGTGCCGCCAGCCGAGCGGCACTCGAGTCCAATCCGAACATCAAAATCCGAAACGAATTCCAAGCACGAAACACCAATCACCGGTCGCGATCCATTGGATTTTGTCCCCTCGGCAGATCTGCGAACTGCTTAAGATTTCGGGATTTGGATTTCGGATTTTGGGACTGGGGGCAACATGCAACAGATTGCTTGGATCGCGAGCGTTTGTCTGGTGTTAGCGGGTTGTCAATGCCATCCCATGCGCATCGAAGCCACGGCAACGGTGAAACCGGAAATGCCCGTCGCGAAGGTGGGGCCGGTGGTGTCGCAAACCGTCGCGAACGATCACGCGGCTGGCTGCGCATGTGAAGAGTGCTGCGGACCGAAAATTGCCGTGATCGACGTGGACGGATTACTTGTCAATGCCGACATGACGGGCCTGGGATCGGCGGGCGAGAATCCCGTGTCGCTGTTTCACGAGCGTCTCGACGCCGTGCAGCAGGACCGCTCGGTTCGCGCCGTCGTGATTCGCATCAATAGTCCTGGTGGCGGCGTTACCGCGACCGACATTATGTGGCACGATTTGCAGCAGTTCCGGGATTGCACGAAGCTGCCGGTGGTGTCATGTGTGCTTGACGTCGGCGCCGGCGGCGCCTACTTCCTGGCCACGGCCAGCGACCAGATTGTGGCGCATCCCACCAGCGTTACCGGCGGGATCGGCGTGATTCTGAACTTATACGATTTCTCGCTGATGCTGGAGCACTACCAGATTCTGAGCGTGCCCGTCAAAGCGGGACCCAATATCGACATGGGGAGTCCCCTGAGAGAACTGGGGGACGAGCGGCGCGCCATGCTGCAAAAAATGGCCGATGAGTACCACCGGCATTTCAAACAGGTCGTAAAGAGGGCGCGGCCCAGCATCGACACCACGCTGTCGAGCACCTTCGATGGGCGCGTCTTCACGGCCACGCAGGCGCTCAATCGCCGGCTGATCGACCAGGTGGGTTATCTCGACGATGCCGTGGAAACGGCCAGGCGTCTGGCCGGGGTCGGCGATGCGAAAGTCGCCATGTATCATCGCTGCAGCGACCGGGCGCGCTCGCCCTATGCGATCACGCCTAACATACCGCTGCACACATCAGCGCTGCCGCTGAGCATTCCCGCCTTCGACCGCACCAAAATGCCGACGTTCCTCTATTTGTGGCAGCCTGAGCCAACGATGGAAAAGATGGTTGGAAGGTGAGCAGGTAGGGGGAATTTGTAATTCGTTTTGCCCACGAATCGGCCGGGAGTTCGTCGAATCAGCCGGATCGAGAATCCGAGCGATGCAGGCGCCGCTTGACGGCAAGCAAGCCGCCCAGCTAAACAAGGGAAATGATTCACGCGCTCCTGATTGCCAGCTTCCTTGGTTTTGCGTCCTCCATCGTGCTGGAGGACACCAACCCCGTTTATGAGGAGGTTACCAAGCGCGGCGTCGTTGTGCCGAAGGGGCCTCCGCTCAAGTTGCCGGCTCCGACGCTATCCGACGGACTGGACGCAGCGGCCCAGCGCAAGGCGATTGAATCCATCGCCGACGCGCGTCGCCCGGTCGAGGCTTTGTTGAAGAATGCCGTGAGCGCCCCGATTGTGATCAAGACCAGCGACGATAAGGCGTCGGCCGCGGCGGGGGGCACCGGCAAGCGAGTCGATGCCTGGTTCATCGTCTATGGCGACCTCAAGAAGATCGTCGATCACGGCTTCGGAGCGAATGATCAGGCAGATCCCGAGGATGAACCCAATCCGAACGACGCCAGGTTCACGGGCAAGCTGCTGACGCCGGAGGAACTGTTGGTGCGAAAGATCGAACCGCTCGTTTCCGCGGGGATCGTCGAAAACTACGGCAATGCCGACCTGCAACTTTTCAATCGAGTGCGGGTTCGCGGTACATCGCGCTCCGTGCAAACGCAGACCGACGAGTCGGTCACCTATTCCACGATTCTCGATCCGCGATTCGCCCTCGACACGAAGTACCCCAACCAGTGGCAGTCGGTGACGCGCGATGATGCGGGCAAGCTGCAATATGGCCCAAGCAAGGCGTATGCCGGGATGGGCGGGTACGTCAAAGCGACGGAGCTCAAGGAGCCTCAGGGCGCCATCCTGGTCGAATATCATTTGGCCTACGATGAACCGGAAGGTTGGTTCCGAGGCGCCAACGTGATCCGCACCAAACTGCCGATTATCATGCAGGACCACGTCAAGAAGCTACGCCGCAGACTGGCCCAACGCTGACGCCAGGCCGGAAATCCGCGGGGCAGGGAATGGCTCATTTTCCCGGAGAATTTGCAACCGATGTGTCCTGCTGTTGGCTGGCTGGCCCTTCCATTATTTCTTCCGCAGCGCTTCGACGGGCGACAAGCTGGCCCCCCACCATGCAGGATACGCCGCTCCCGCCACGCCCACCACCACGGCCAGCAAGAAGCCGAGCCCGATGAATTCCGGCGCAATATAGCCGTCAACAAATCCCGCCGTGGCCGGAAACGTGGCGAAGTACCGGGTAATGAGCACGGCCGCGCCGCTACCGAGCACCGCACCTGCCAGGCTCAAAAGCAGTGATTCGCCGAGGATCATTTTAACCACGCGGGCTTTCTTCCAGCCCATGGCCCGAAGTGTGCCGATCTCTTTGATCCGTTCATGGACCGCCATTGCCATCGTGTTGAGCATCCCCACCGCTCCAATCACAAAGGCGATTCCGGAGGTCATCCAGGCCATCGCCCGGCTTACTTTGATGTGACTGACGCTTCCGACGAACGACTTCATCGGCTCCGCGGTAATGCCGGTGGCTAATGACTCGATTTGCTGTTTGAGTTTTTGCACTCCGTCCGGTGTGCGGTCTTTGGATTCGACAAGGAAAGCGCTCACTCGCGTCGGCCGATCCATCAGACGTTGGAGCGTGGCCAGGGGAATGATCACCGCGCCATTTTCATAGACATTGAAGCTTTCGCAGATGCCCACGACTTTCATCGGTTCCGCGTACATGTCGACGGTATCGCCGACCCGTTTGCCAAGATTGGCTGCCAACACTTTTCCCAACAGAACATGGTTTTGGTGCTCGGGTTTAAGCGGTTCGCCCGCCACGATTTTCATGTGATCGAAAAGCTGGCTGCCCGGCGGCCAACCATTGACGACAACCATGAACAGGTCGTAATCCTCGAAGGCGATAACGTCGACCAGGCCTCCCACGGCTTTCTTGACCGTCGGCAATTCCAGAATTTTCTGGCCGAAGTCTTCCTTGATTCCGCGATTGAGCATTTGCGATCCGCCACTCTCCTGCACCACCAGATCGACGCCGGTCCGATCATAGAGTTCATAATAAGACTGCTCGAAACGCGAGGCCACGCCCACCAGCGCCACCGTTGCCTCGACCGCCACCGCCAGACCGACGATCGTCAGCAGCGATCGCGTCTTGCGCCTGAACAAGTTCTTGAATAGGATCGAGAAAAATCTCATGCTCTGGTTTCTCGTTTCGCGTGCACGCGAAAAGAATCAAAATCCGCGGGTGGATCATGGCTTTCGCCATCTTGCAGCACGTGGCCGTCCCGTATCCAAATCACACGCTCGGCTCGATCGGCGACTTCCTGTCCGTGCGTGATCACGACAATCGTCACTCCGCGGTTTTGATGCAGCTCATCAAATAAGTCGAGCACGGCAGCGCCGCTGCGGGAGTCCAGATTGCCGGTTGGTTCGTCAGCCAACAGCAGGGCGGGATTGTTTGCCAAGGCGCGGGCTATCGCCACGCGCTGCCGTTCGCCAACCGATAACTTCAGCGGCATGTGGTTGGCCCGATGGCTCATGCCAACCGCTTCAAGCAAGTCCTTGGCCCGCTTCACGCGCTCCGACGAGGGCAGGCTGGTCTCAAACATGGGAATCTGCACATTCTCGACCGCGGTCAGCGTGGGCAGGAGATAGAACGATTGAAACACGAAGCCGAGTTTGTGCGAGCGAAACCCGTCGAGATTCTTCCAGCTCGAAAGAGGCTGGTTCTCGAAGTAGATCTCGCCGGCTGTCGGGCGGTCGAGAGCGCCCAGCAAATTAAGCAGCGTCGATTTGCCGCTGCCGCTGGGACCCATGATCGCCACGTACTGGCCCCGTAGGATATCGAGCGATACGTCGTCCAACGCCGTCACACTGCCATCGGAATAGGTACGCGAGATGCGCTCGGCACGAAGCAGGGAATTGGGATTCGACGCGACTGTCTGGTTCTTGTTCATACGGTCCTCATTCGTAGCGCAACGCTTCCGTAGGGGGCAATCTGGCGCCGCGAATCGCGGGGTAGGCTCCACCCACAAGTGCCACCAAAGCCGCCATGGCAAAACCGGAGGTGATTATTAGCGGCGACATATCGCTCCGTACGTACGATTGCAGGGGCGAAAACGAGGCCAGCGATTGCGTAAGCGCAATCGCAAACACGACCCCCATGATCGCTCCAATCAAGCTCAATAAAAAGGCCTCGCACAAAACCATCCACACGATCCGGCCTTGGCGCCATCCAATGGCACGGAGGATGCCAATCTCCTGCGTGCGTTCAAGCACTGACATCACCATCGTGTTCAGCATCCCCACGGAGCCAATCATCAGCGCGATTGCAGACGTCATCCAGGCCATGGCGTCGGTAAGTTTGATCTCCGTGTTCTTGTTGATAAATTCTTCGGTAGGCAGCGCGGCAAGACCAAGCAACTTGCCATTGGCGCCACGTAAGCTCTCAATCTCGTGGCACATTTCTTCGATCGCCGCCTTGCGCTGTTCGGCAGCGCTGGTCACCGCAATTTGAAATTCGGTGACTTGCTCGGGCCGGTCCATCAACCTTTGCAAATCAGCCAACGGCACGATTGCGGAGCTATTGTCAAACATGCTGGCCCCCTCATATACAGCGGCAACTTCAAATGACGAGCCTTCGATCTGAAGCGTCTGGCCGACCTTCTTTCCCAAGTCCCTGGCGAGTCGGGCTCCCAACATGACTTTGCCCGAATCCGTTTCGCGAAGTTGCCGCCCGTCGGTCACGTGGATGCTGGAGTATGCGAAACTGTCGGCCGGCCAGCCATGCACGGGCACGCCGATATAGCTGGTCTCGTCGAATGACACCATGTCGGTAAGGCAGGCCGCAACCCCTTTCACGTGCTTGAGTTGGGCTAACCGTCCGCCAATCGCCTGGTTGAGACTGCTGTTGAGCCGTTGCGCAATTCCGGCCCGCAAAACCACCAGGTCGATGCCGCGGCTCTCAAATCTTTCCGCCGCGCTGCGACGAAGCCCGCTGGCAAGTCCCAACAAAGCCACCACCGCCGCAATGGCAATGGCTACACCAAGTGCGGTCAACATGGAACGAAATCGCCGCCGCAACAGGTTCTTGATGATGAAGCTGCCAAATCGCATGTCGCGGTGCACTTCCGATGGGACGCTTTCGGCGAGCGGCTAGGCAATGCCCCTACGGCCCCCGAAAACTCTCACGATTACCTTAGCCAAACTTGGCGACGATGCAAAGAGTGAAGCCGCTCTTTGGAGGCGTCTTCCCTGCGTTGCCCACATGCCCATACACCCCAGGTGGCCGCGAGGGATCTTGGCGGTCCGTCACACGTGACCCATGACGACGCCTCGAATTGGCGGGCACGGCAATTTCTGCGCTAGTAGACGCGAACGTTCAGGTCCGGGAACTTTTTTTTTAGCTTTTCGATGCCTTCGTCGGTGATCTTGGTGCGGCGAATGCTAAGCCCATCCAATTGCCCAATCCGCAGCAAATGGTCCAATCCCCTGTCGGTAATATCAACGAATTCGAGTATTACCAGGTGAACATGGGGGAGTTCCTCCAGGCAGATCAGGTCGTCATCGGTGATGGGCAGGCTCGAAAAAGTTATCTCGGGTCCGTGGCTATGCAGTTCAATCTTGCCCCCCTGCTGCTTAATCTTGCGAAACGCCGCCTGTTCTTTGGCGGCGTTCCCACAACCGGTGATGGACAATGCGAGCATGCCCAGCAACGTGAGCAGACTCTTATCATACGGCCGAAGGAACATCATAGCTACCCCGTGCTGCGCCCATCATCATTCCACGCTCAACCCCAATGATTATTGCTCGCGAAATGGATTGCCGCAACCGTTCGGGTGGGGCTGGCAGGGCCGATCAGTGTTTTAAATTCGGCAACCTGGTAGGGCCGGCTTTGTCGGCCGTGGATGGGAAAGTCACGCGAATCCGGCCGGCACAGCCGGCCCTACAGCGGATAACTGATGGGCCCTGGTGGGGCTGGGGCAAAATTGCCAATCCAATCAAAACCCTGTATCGTACGCGCTCAAGATCTTCAAGTGCCACCTCATGCTCGCTCACACCATTGAAGTCCGAGTCCGCTATCAGGAGACCGACGGTCAAGGCCGGCTCCATCATGCCAACTTTTTTACGTACTTCGAGCAGGGTCGCGTGGAGTTGCTGCGCTCGCTGGGCAAGAGTTATCGCGATTTAGAAGCAAGGGGCTATATGCTCGTGGTCTCGGAAATCGCCTGCCGCTACGTGGGCGGCGCAACCTTCGACGACGTGCTGCATATCACCACCCGGGCCGTGGAAGCCAAAGGCGCTCGCATCGTTCACGAATACATTGTTCATCGCGGGGAAGAGCGGATCGCTGAAGGGCGCAGCACCGTGGCATGCATTAACAAAGAGGGGCGCGTTTGTCGGCTGCCCGAATTCTTGTTGGACTGAGCGCATGGCTGTTGCCATCGTTGAGCGTCACGGTAAACACGATGGCTAGCGAAGTGATGACCACGTTCCGCGAGTGCCGCATCCGTAGGTTCCCTTGTCGGCTCGTCGCCGACGTTCAAAAGTTGTGCATCGAGGAGCACATCGACACCTTCCTGGAGAGCTTCTAATTCATCTCCGACACTGATCGGCAATGGGGATGGTGCGCAGCAGTTGCCAAATCGAGCCGCATTTGGCGCTGATCGATCTGCATTTTGTGCTCAGCGAGTTCCCAACTCCATCCCCATCGGCAAAAGAGGCAAAGGGGTGGGGGCGTCTCTCCCTGGTAGCCTCA
Organism: Planctomycetaceae bacterium; assembly: GCA_005773095.1. Classification (GTDB taxonomy): domain Bacteria; phylum Planctomycetota; class Planctomycetia; order Pirellulales; family PALSA-1355; genus SXHT01. Next base: position 1,605 of record SXHT01000370.1, on the reverse strand, counting down.
GGGGAAACAAATTCCCTATCAGTGATAGTGGGGAAGTCGGGCTAGAACGCTCGCGTGCCAGCTCTTTCCTCTTGAGGCACGCCCGTGCTGGTTTTGCTACAATCCGTCACGCGTTCGAGCCCATCGTGTTCCATCATCCGCAGGGAAGATTCCTTCATGTCCGAGCAAATCGCCCTATCTCGTCGCCAGGTTCTCCAAGCAGGGGCTGCCTCGCTGGCTGCACCCTATTTCGTTTCTTCCCGCGTCCTGGGTGCGGATGCCGTGCCTCCCAGCGAGAAGATTGTCATGGGAGCGATTGGTACGGGCGGGCAGGGCATGGGCATGATGCGAGCCCACATGAGCCTGCCAGACGTGCAGTATGTTGCCGTATGCGATGTGGATGCTGGTCATCGCAACCGGGCTCGGGACTTCGTGAACGGCAAGTACGGGAACGAGGACTGCCAGGCGTACGAGGACTTTCGGGAACTGCTGGCACGGGAAGATATCGATGCCGTAACCGTCACGACGCCCGATCACTGGCATGCGATAGCCTCCGTCGCTGCCGCCAACGCCGGCAAAGACATCTACTGCGAAAAACCGTTGGCGAACTCGATCGGCGAAGGACGGGCGATCGTTGAAGCGCTGAAGAAGAACGATCGTATCTTGCAGACGGGCAGCCATGAGCGGTCCGGAGGCAATGCCCGGTTCGCCTGCGAACTGGTTCGCAACGGCCGCATTGGCAAGCTCCACACCATACGGGTGAACTTGCCGTGTTCAGACGGGCATCATCAGGCGGCCAGAAAGCTCACCGAGATGCCGCCTGAGGAAACGGTGCCCGAAGGGTTTGACTATGACTTCTGGCTCGGGCATACGCCGCTGGCGCCGTACACGCCGAAGCGTTGTCATTTTTGGTGGCGTTTTAACTTGGCGAACGGGCTGATCATGCCCGAGATGCGATCCCCGTGGACGCTGTAGATCTGGCCAGATAGACAGCTATCTGCTCGCTTCGGGGCGAATGATGCGCCCATCTGGCGCACCATGCGAAAGTGCAGCGGTCTATTTCACCCCAGGGACAAACTGCGCGCTAATCAGGAGCCCAGAAGGGGCTTTAGATGGCGATTTGGGCGGCTGCGCCAACTGCGTTGGGTCTTTCAGCACCACGCGCGCAACCTGAACCTAAGTATGCCGCGGAATCTAAGAAAGCGCCATCAGCTTGATGACAAATAGTGTGCCGGCCGGAACTCGATGAGCATCGATGCCGCCTCAGTCGACGGATAAAGTTCAAGGCACACTTGAAATGCACTTTCTGAATTAGTCGTTGGCTTATGCGGCCAGGCGGATGAGGCGTTTGGTCAGTCGAATGATTTTCCAAACCCGTAATCCACGTCCGATAAATTTGCATTCCGCCCAAATTTCCAGATCAGCCACGGTTTCTTGCCTCGGCCAGCAATCCTACAATGGGCCGGATGTCTCGATTTCCGCCCTCGGTCGATCCGCCGCTGCCCCTCTTAATTACCGGGATTTCCGGTGTGGCGGGCTACAACGCGCTGCACTACTACCGGGCTCTTTATCCCGGGCAAGTCATGGGTGTCCGGCAGCGAGACAACTGGCGGCTGACGGGCGATG
>SXHT01000043.1 GCA_005773095.1 Planctomycetaceae bacterium | reverse complement strand
GCTTTGACGCGGGGGTCCTTCAGGTCGAACAAGATCGACCGACTGACGGACTCGCGAATCGCTTGTGCGGCTTTTTGAACGCGGCGGGAAGACATGCGAATTGGAAATCCAAAATTCGAAACACGCAATCCGAAACAAATTCGAAGCACTATGCTCCAAATCCGAAACAGACCTGCCAACGGCTTCTCGAATTTCGATAGTTGAGCTTGTTTCTGATGTCGAACCTGGAATTTCGAATTTTGTCCTAGAGCGTCCTTGCAATCTCCTCAATCTTATACGCTTCCAGCACGTCGGCTTCCTTGATGTCGTTGAAGCCAGCCAACTTGATGCCGCATTCCATGCCCTCGCGGACCTCGCGAGCGTCGTCTTTTTCCCGCTTGAGCGAGTCGAGTCCGTAATCGCCGATGATCCGATTGTCGCGAATCACGCGGATGCGGCAGCTGCGCTGGATCGCCCCAGCCAGCACCCGGCACCCGGCGATGGTGCCCACTTTGCTGATCGTAAACGTTCGCTGCACCAGCGCCCGGCCGAGTTCCGTTTCGCGCTCCTCCGGCTTGAGCATGCCTTCGAGCGCGGCCTTCAGATCCTCCGTCAGCTTGTAAATAATCTCGTATCGGCGGATTTGCACCCCCTTACGATCAGCCAGGATCCGAGCCTTCTCATCCGGCACAACGTTAAAGCCGATGATGATCGCGTCGGAAGCGTCGGCCAGATACACGTCGCCTTCGGTGATGCCCCCCACGGTGGCCTGCAAGACCTTGATTTTGACCTCGGGGTGTTCGAGTTTGGTCAGCTCTTTTTGAATTGCCTCGATCGAGCCGCGGACGTCGCAGCGAATGATCAGGTTGAGCGTTTGCAGTTCTTCCTGTCCAAGGCGATCGAAGAGACTCTCCAACGTGACGTGGACGGGGGGCCCACTGAGCGCTGCACGCCGCTGCTTCTTGCCGCGTTCTTCGGCAATCTGCCTGGCCAGATCAACCCGATCGATGACGTAAAAGTGCTCGCCAGCGGCCGGCGCCACGTCAAGACCCGTGAGATTCACCGGCATCGAAGGGCCCGCCTCGCGATATTGCTTCTGCCCCTTGAGCGTGTCGTACATGGCCTTCACGCGACCGTAGGAGGAGCCGCACACCAGCGAATCGCCGACATTAAGCGTGCCGTTCTGCACGATGAATTTTGCGGTCACCCCGCGCCCCTCGTGCAGCTCGGCCTCCAGGCAAGTGCCGAAACCTGCGCGATGCGGATTCGCGCGATAATCCTGCAGCTCGGCGATCGTCAACAACGTTTCCAGCAATTGATCGAGGCCGACGCCCGTGATGGCGCTGGTCTTTACCACTTCCGTATCGCCGCCCCATTCGGTCGGCAATAGCTCAGCGGCGGCAAGTTGCTGGTAAATGCGCTGCACGTCGCTGCCGGGCAGATCAATCTTGTTAAGCGCCACAACGATGGGCACCCCGGCGGCCTTGGCATGACTGATCGCTTCCTCCGTCTGCGGCATTACACCGTCGTCAGCAGCCACGACCAATACGGCGATGTCGGTGACATTGGCCCCACGAGCGCGCATCTCAGTGAACGCTTCGTGCCCTGGCGTATCGACAAACGCAATCTTGCGGCCACCTTTTTCAATTTGATAAGCGCGAATGTGCTGGGTAATGCCCCCGCTTTCGCCGCTCACCACGTCGATGCCAATGATTTTGTCCAAAAGCGATGTCTTGCCGTGGTCGACGTGCCCCAGGAAAGTGATCACAGGCGGACGCGGTTCCAACTCGGCGGGGCTGTCTTCGTGTCCGCAAACCGTCGCCAACTGCTCTTCCGCGAAGTCGACTTCTTGCTTGAGCTCAACCTCAACACCCAAATCGGCGGCAAGGTACTCGACCGTCTCATGGTTCAATTCGGCGTTGATATTGATATTGCTGATCGTGCCCATTTCCAGAAGTTTCTTCAACACCATCTGGCCGGGAATGCCAACGGCCTCGCAAAAGGCACGCACTGTGATGGGCATCTGCAGCGAGACTTTGCTTTTTCGTGGGGCGGTAGGACCCCCACGTTGGCGCTGCTTCGGCCGATGCAACAGACGACGGCCACGGCCGGCGCCTTCATCTTCCTCAAGTCCCCCTGTCTTGCGGCGCTGATCGTCGCTGAGCTTCTTGCGATTGAGCTGCCGCTGCTCCCGTCCACCCAGAAGTGCCGCTTCCGAGTCCCCTTCGGGCGACTTGGCTTTCTTCGCCCGGTCTCGGATGACGCCGCTGGGAACGGGGGCCGGAGGACTGTCGATAAATTCGCGCCGGCCGCGGTCGCGTTTGAAATCGGCCGGAGCAGGAGGGCCGCCGGCGCGCCGCGCGCCAGGAGGTTGATGCGCCTCATCCCGCTTTTGTTCCGCCTTCCGCATGTGATCCGAAAGCGGCTTGCTGCCGGCCTTGCTGGCACGAATCACATCCATGGGAAGTTTAATGTCAGGCTTCTGCGCGATCGGTTCTTTTGATTTTGCTTGCGGCGGCGGCTCGAAGTCTGGCAGGGGCGCGAGTTTGACTTGCGGCGTCTTTACCACCGGCTTGGCAGTTTCACCGTTGCTGGGCTTCTTACGTACCGACTTCGTCGAGGGCTTATCGCCAAGCATCGGAACCCTGTCGGCCGTCGAGGTCCCCGGCGGCACGTAATCTTCGCGGCGCAGCTTGCCTGTCTCTTCACTGAGCAGCTTGCCTGTCTCTTCACTGAGCAGCTTGCCTTTCACTTCGCTGCGCAGCTTGCCTATCTCTTCGCTGCGCAACTTGCCTTTCACTTCACTGCGCAGCTTGCCCGTCTCATCGCTGCGCAGCTTGCCTGTCTCTTCGCTGCGCAGCTTGCCTGTCTCTTCGCTGCGCAGCTTGCCTGTCTCTTCGCTGCGCAGCTTGCTCGTCTCGGACGGCGGCTCCTCGAGGGCCGTTGCAGACGCCGCAGTTCGCGTAGCAGCCGAGATAGCCGCCGACGTGGCGCGTTTGGGAGCAGCCGCCCTTCCACCGCCGATCAGAAAAGCGCGAAGCGTGGATTCTTCCGCGTCCGTCAGGCTCGCCAGCGCGGAACCTTTGCCGAGAATTCCGGCATCCGCGCAGCGCTCAACCAGCTCTTTGCTGTCAAGCTTAAGTTCCTTCGCCAACGAATAAATACGAACGGCCAAGAGGCCCTCCCTCGTTCGTCCCCGCACAAGCGAACCATTGGCGCCGCGCGGAAGACATCTGTAACTCGCGATTAAACCATGACGGATGTCTCCGTGTTTGAAAAACCCCGTCGCTTACGTACCGTCCCACCGCCTCTACCCCTCTGCCGACTCAGCTTCGGTTGGCTTGCCGGCCGCCGCCTCCGGCGAGCCATTGGTTTCCGGCTCGGCGAGTTCGCTGGCATCTCGCTGCGCATGATCGGCTGCCTCGGCTTCGCGCGTGGCCGCATCGATCCGATCCTGCTCGCGTTGCCGCCTGCGCTCAATCGCTGCCGCGACTTCCACTTCCTTCGCCTTTGCTTCCGCCTGGGCGATAATGTGATTGGTCTGCTCCTCCGTGAGGCTCCCCATTTCCATCAAGTCTTCCGGCTCGATGATCGACAATTCGTCGTACGTCAGGAATCCCTCGCCGACTAACTTTTCCGCAAGACTTTCCTCGCAACCGTCCAGCGCCGCATAGCCTCCGACGGCTTGCCCGATGGAAGAATCCAGCTCCTCGCGAGTCATAATCTCAATGTCCCACCCACACAGCTTGCTGGCCAAACGCACATTCTGCCCGCGGCGACCAATGGCAAGCGAAAGCTGATCCTCGCGCACCAGCACGATGGCCTTGCCCAACATCTGGCAAAGAATCACTTCCTCGACCTCGGCCGGTTGCAGCGCGTTGGGAACCAGAACCTGCAGGTCATCGTTCCAACGCACGATGTCGATTCTCTCGCCGGCAAGTTCGTCGACGATGTTTTTAATGCGGTTGCCCCGTACGCCCACGCATGCTCCCACGCAATCCACCCGTTGATCGCTGCTGGAGACCGCCACCTTGCTGCGGTAGCCAGGCTCGCGAGCCATCGCACGAATCTCGATCACGCCATCGGCGATTTCGGGAATCTCCTGCTCAAACAATCGCTGCACCAAATGCGGGCGCGTGCGGCTAAGAATCACCTTCACGCGACTGCCGACTTTCTTGACTTCAAACACGGTGGCCCGAACGCGCTCGTTGGCATGATGCGTTTCGCCTGGAATCTGCTCGCTGCGAGGCAGAATGGCTTCGACGTTGCTAAGCTGCACCGTGGCAGCGCCTCCTTCGTAGCGCTGCACCACACCGGTAATCATCTGGCCAACAAGATCCTTGTATTCGTTGAAGAGCGCGTCACGCTCTGCCTCGCGAATCTTCTGGATCATCACCTGCTTGGCGGTTTGAGCGCCGATGCGACCGACGGTCTCTTCCGGGTCAAGTGGCACGCCGTTGTGCGTGCCGCTGATCGAGCCGTCTTTACGATCGATCGCGACCACAATTTCCTGCTCCTCTCCGTAGTGCTTCTTGGCGGCGGAGACAAGCGCTGCTTCGATGCCCTGAAAGACGATCTCTTGATCGATATTCTTATCGCGATGGATCGCATCAACGATTCGCAGGATTTCATTGGGATTCATATTTGCTCGGCCCTCCCCAACATGGGGTGTCAAGTTGTTCGAATTGTCGGTCGAGCAGTAGATGAGGCCGAAATCCGAAACTCCAAGCACGAAATCCGAAACAGATTCGAATGCGAAATCGCAACGGACCAATGCAGCGGATAGCAACTTTCGATCTTGTGCCCACCTCGGAGGATCTTCCACTTGTTTCGAATTTCGAACTTCGGATTTTCTCTACTGGCCCTTCCTCGTCAAATTGTCAATACGTCCATCGCAAGTGCGCAAAAAGGGCGATCGACGGCCGTTCGGCTTCCATGGAAGATTGCCGCACGCGCCATCCGCCCCTTCCAGCAGCCACAAAAAACGCGCTAAAAGCGTTTACGACAGCCACTTAGCGACGAACTGGTAAACTAGCAACGATACCGACCAGGAGTCGCACCGTCAAGCACCAGTAACTCGCTCGGAAGGAACTTTTACACCCCTGCCCGCACGACAATCACCGCCGCCTGACCCTGGGGCGTGATGTTCAAGTTCAGAAAGCATTGGCCGGCAGGAGTTTCCGCGTCGGCGACGACGTGAATCGGACAGTCAGGGTCGGGCGTCGTGTAGTTCAGCGTGGGAAACAGGCGGCCGTTTTCCAGGGCCGCGAGGCTGGCGATCATTTCCACAGCCCCACTCCCCGCGCCCAAATTGCCGCAATAGCTCTTCACGGCCACCACCGGCACGCCATCGGCCAGGTCCCCCAACACTTCCCGAATCGCGGCGGCCTCCGAGGCATCGCATCTGGTCGTACTTAGTCCGTGCGCGTTGATATGGCCGATGTCGGCGGGAGAGATGACCGCGTCTTTCATCGCGGCTCGCATGGCGTTCACCAAGGCTTGCCTGCGATTGGCAACGCCTCGGTAATCGGCCACCGTGCTCGAGCCAAAGCCAATCATCTCGCCATAAATCTTGGCGCCGCGGGCATTGGCAAACTCCCACGCTTCCAGCACAACGGCGCCCGCCCCTTCGCCAAGCACCTGGCCTGAGCGATTCAAATCAAAGGGTCGACTGGCGTGCGACGGTTCGACGCCATTGGCGGCCACTTGCTCTTGCGTGAGAGTGTGGACGAACTTCATTGGATGCACGCGGGTGCCGGTGGAGCCGGCGAGCATGATCTCGGCGTCTCCGCGGGATACGGTGCGATACGCCTCGCCGATCGCCAGGTTGGAAGAAGCCTCGCGAACGGTTACCGAGTTGCTCGGACCTCGCAGGTCATTGTAAATCGCCAAATGGCTGGCTGGCATATTCGGCAAGTACAGCAGCAGCCAGAGAGGCGTGACTTCCGACATTCCCTCGCTGCCCCAACGGGCATAATCGAACCTGCCATCGGTCGTACACTTGGCGACGCCAGCCGCGAAATCTTGCGGGGCCGTCATCATGTAGTCGCTGCCGAACGTCACGCCCGTACGCTCGACATCATATCCGCCGGCGCCCCAGCCGGCGTCGCTCAAAGCTCGCTGGCCCGCGGCAACACCCATCTGGGTTTCGCGGCACATCAGCTTGAGACCCTTGCGAATGGCCTTCTTCTTGTCCCCTTCAAGCGATCCAAAATCGTCGATCGCTCCGCTGAACGCGCTGGCCTCGGCGCCAAAACGGGTCGGCAGTTGGTCCAGTCGCATGCTCTCAATCGGTCGCACGGCGCTCGTGCCAGCGTCCAGTGCATTCCAGAGCGCTTGGGGGGAGTTGCCCAGCGGAGAGATCAGCCCCAACCCGGTAATGACGACGCGACGACGCGGATAGTCCATGCTGAACAGTGTAAGTTCCGCTGAATCGCGAGTCGAGCGGTCGATGCCTGGCCAGGAGGATTACGTCCCCCGCACGATAGCACGATCTTTCAATCCATCCCCCGCCCCCGACTTCCTCACACGGATCGGATGGAATTATCCGATCTACGAGGACTTTGCAATCCCCCTGTGTCGGGCTACATTCGCCCCCGAAACAGCCCCCCCTTGGTCGCCGTGGGAGGGATCGCGGGAACCGGCGAGGTATTCTCGGTCAGCTTACCTTTGCTTTCCACCAGGACCAACAAATCAGCCCGGTTATTGGATGTCATCAAGGGAATTCCGCCTGGCGCATTGGGCGTTGGCGTGGCGACTACTCCCAGACTGATCAGGAGCACGTGGTCGGCCGGAAAACGGAACCGCTCGTGCAGCCGCCAGCCGATTAGTTGCGGCACTTCCACTTTGGTACGCTGACGTGGAGCGTTTGAGGTCGGCACGTCGAGATTCACCGGGATCATTTTTTCGATCTGATCAACGTGGCATTTGATGACCGCGTCGATCATCTGGCCGTCGAGCGAGACCAGGGGGCTGAACTCCAGAGAAAACCCTTCGTCGAGCTGCGCCGTCTGCGGCTCGAAACCAGGCCACACATCACCACGATAGATCACATCGCGAATGTAGGTCCGCGGTCGCGTGGCGCTAACCACCGTCGACTGGCCATTGTTGACCATCAACTGCGGTGCGCCGTATTCGCGGAAGTCGTTGCGACGGCTGATATCGGCCAGCAACAGCGCCGCGTCTTCCTTGACCAACAGCCATGCCTGCACACCCTGTGACTGTGCCACAACCGGCCGCAGCACGCGCTGCGCTTTGCTGCGCCAGTTCGGGCTGCCAACCGAAAGAATGCGCAAGTTGAACCCATGCGACTCTGCTTCGCTATTCACGAATCGATCAACCATTTCAGCAACGACCGCCTGCACATCCGGCGTGTGATAGACGCGCAGCGTGTTTCGGTCCGCACTCAGCATGCTCACGGTCTCGCCATGCCAGACCTCATAGCCGGTCTCTCGCAATACCCAATCGATGATGGCTTGCTCGGGCCGATTCGTCGTCGTCACGCGCGTGGTGTACGAGCTGATGTCGTAATCCTTCCAGACTTGCCCGGCGTCATTCGGCAAGGTGCCGGGACCCGCGGTAACCTTGGCAATCGGAACACGATCTCGGTCGACACGCCGCAGCTCGGAATTTCGCGGCAGCGAAGTGTCGTCCGGACTTGATTGGGCCACGCGTTCGCCCCCCGGCGCCCGCCAACCCAGAGCTCCCCCCGCTTCCGCCGGCCTCTTGGCAGGCGCGGTGGCTGGAACGCTCTGCGCAAGCACGACGCCGGCCAGGCACCAATACGAAAAAACTAGGGATGACAACCGCCCAATCATGTCTCAGCCTCCTTGCCGAAACGAGGGCACGCGAAAGCGCGAAATCGGAACCAGACAATCGCGGCCTCTCCGCGCGGCCGGGAAGTATAGGGAGCGCGGGAAATCCGAGCAAGACCGTGGCCCGCTCATACAGCCGAGCGTGCTAGCGTCGTTGCCCAGAAATCTTCTGGGAAGACCCGGAATGGGCGGTCAGAGACCCATGACCGATCGTTTGAAAGTGAACATGCCGACTCGGATTCCCAACCCGAGGGGTGCCTCGCTCGCGGGAATCTACGCCAAGTGACGTACGATCACCGTGGCGTTGTGCCCGCCGAAGCCAAAGCTGTTGGACATCGCGGCGCCGATCTTGCGCTGGCGGGCTGTGTTGGGCGTGTAATCGAGGTCGCACGCCGGGTCGGGGTTCTCCAGATTGATCGTCGGCGGAATCAGATTGTCACGCAGCGCGAGGATCGTCAGCACCAATTCAATGCCGCCGCTGGCGCCGAGCGAGTGGCCAAGCTGGCTCTTGGTGCTGGAGATGCTCACGCTGCGCGCATCGTCGTTGAAAATCCGCTTGATGGCGACCGTTTCGGCGGCGTCGCCAAGCGGCGTGCTCGTGCCATGTGCGTTGATGTAGCCGATTTGCGACGCATTCATCCGGGCGTCCATGAGTGCTCGCTCCATCGACTTTGCAGCACCGGTGCCGTGCTCGTCGGGCTGAGTAATGTGGCCCGCGTCAGCACTGGTGCCGTAACCGACCAGCTCGCAGTAAATTCGAGCGCCGCGCTGCCGTGCATGTTCCAGCTCCTCGAGCACG
>SXHT01000369.1 GCA_005773095.1 Planctomycetaceae bacterium | reverse complement strand
GCGTGGCGAACAGCTTCAACTACGTGGCGATCACGGAAGTCGCGTGCCTGTTCGTGGGCATCTTCGTGTGCATGCAGCCAGCGCTCGAGCTTCTTCGCGCACACGGCGGCAGCCTGGGGATCCACACGCCCGGCCATTTGTTTTGGGCGACGGGATCGCTTTCCAGCGTCCTCGATAATGCACCCACGTATCTCGTATTTTTCGAAGCCGCGAAGGCGATGCATATTCGCGGTGCACCGGCGATTGCGGGTGTTTCGGAACCCTTGCTGGCTGCGATTTCGCTAGGCGCTGTCTTGATGGGCGCCATGACGTACATTGGCAACGGTCCCAATTTCATGGTTAAGACCATCGCCGAGCAATCGGGCATCAAGATGCCCAGTTTTTTCGGCTATCTGCTCTACAGCTTTGGAGTTCTGCTGCCCATTTTGTTACTCAACTCACTCTTGTTGGTGCATTGACCACTCCGTGAAGACGCATCACGCCTACGACCTGATCAGCTCGGAATCCGCGCTCCGGCAGTACTGCGCAGAATTGGCCTTGGCCCCCGTCATTGGTTTCGACACGGAGTTTGTTTCGGAGGACACGTACCGGCCGCAGCTGTGCCTTGTGCAGGTGGCCGCCGCAGGTCGGCTCGTTGTCATTGATCCTCTGGCGGTGCGCGATTTAACTCCGTTTTGGCAAGCGGTCTCCACGCCGGAACACAGCACGATTGTCCATGCCGGTCGCGAAGAGCTGCTGTTTTGTCTCGCCGCTACGGGACAGCGACCTCACGACTTGTTCGACCTGCAGATTGCAGCCGGGCTCGCCGGCTATGAGTATCCCGCCGGCTATGGTTCGCTGATGAATCGTTTGCTGGGTGAAAAACTCAACAAGGGCGAAACGCGCACCGATTGGCGCCGCCGTCCGCTGTCGGTCCAACAACTCGAATACGCGGTCAATGACGTTCGATATCTGGAGCCGATGCGCGACCAATTGCGTTCGCGCCTGGAAGTGCTGGGACGCGCAGCTTGGATGCGCGACGAGATGGCGGACTGGCAGAATGACGTTGAAGCCAGCATGACCCGCGATCGCTGGCGACGTATGTCGGGCAGTTCCGGACTTTCGGCCCGCGGTCTGGCAATTGTCCGTGAACTGTGGCTTTGGCGAGAAGAAGAGGCGCAGCGCCGCAACCAACCCACGCGACGAGTGCTGCGAGACGATCTGATCCTCGAATTGGCCAAACGCCGCAGTGCAGATCCGCAGCAGATGCGGGCGATACGCGGGATGGAACGGGGCGACCTTGTGCGGGCGATGCCCAGGATCTCCGCCGCCATTGCTCAGGCACTTGCGCTATCGGAGGATCACCTGCCTCGAGCGCCGATTCGAAATGTCTCCGACCAATTCGCAGTGCTGGGCCAGTTCGTGTCATCGGCGCTCGGCAGCATCTGTCGTGCGGCAAACCTGGCGCCAAGCATCGTGGGCACCGCCAGTGACGTGCGTGATTTGCTCGCGTATCGACTAGGAGTTGCTGGCTCAGATCAGATGGACCCGCCCTCCCTTGCCGTGGGCTGGCGGGCCGAAGTCGTGGGGCACGTGATTGACGACCTGCTTGCCGGCAAGCTGACCATTCGTATTCGCGATCCGCTGGCCGACGAGCCATTGAGCTTCGAACCAGCGTAGGGCAAATTTTCAATCCGTCTTTTGAATTGCGGAGTAAGAATGAAGCGTGTGGACTCGGCTTCGAGCTCACAACAGTCGATTTCAAATGGAACTGAACGCGCGGCTTGAACGGGACGGATTGAAAATCCGTCCCACTTCCCTACTTCTGCTCGCCACGCATCGCTTTGGCCCAATCAAAAGCCTGTATCGCGCCGATCGTCGCGGCCGTCGGATTCGGCTGCGGTTGCGTCGTGGACACGCTGGGATACGCAGCAGGCGGCGGTGGCGGTGGGGTGGGAGGCACCGCTTGCGGTGTCGCTGAAATTGGTGTCGCGGCGAGCGGCGTCGGCGAAAGTGATGGAGTCACGGGTCGCGCGAAGCTGGCCTGCTTGTTGGGACTCGATGGGGACGGTCCCACCGCTGCTGCCACGACAGGGGCGGACGGTGCGTCACTGAAAATTATCTCCTGCGAGACCCAGACCTTGCTGTTGGCGTTGGGCGAGGAGCGCTCGGGACGCGTTGTGTCCGCCAACGGAACTCGCAGCTTTTCGCCCGATAGTTTGGTGCCGTCGTAGATTGAGCCGCTTTGGAACGGACCCGCGCCGAAGACCCAGGTGTCGCGCGACTTGCTATCTACCCGCCTCGTGCCGGACTGCCACACGGGCTGCCCCGAGATTCGGTGGTAAGCAAACACGGCCACTTTGCACACGCCTTGCTGCGAGGTGCGTTTGAAGAGCGCGATTTCAGGAATCGCCGCGCCCGACACTGGAGCTGCCCCGCCGATGGATGGCAGTTGCGTCGCCGGTGTGCCAAACAGCAGATCGTTGCGGTTGGTGCCGACTGCGCCGGTTCGCACTTCGACGATGTAGGTTGCGTCGTCAAGCTTGTCTTTGATCACACAACCGCTGGCGAGCATGTGCTGCCGCAACGTACTGATAATGTAGCGGTCATCCACGGAGCCAAAAATAAAGCGCGCGTCGAGGTAAACGTCTTTCCCTTCGAGCGCCGTAAAGTCGATCTGGCTGATCGCGCGATCGACCGCGTCGGAAATCAGCATCTGCTCCGTCGCCGTGCGCGAGGTGTCGGACCAGCGCGTCGTGCCGCACCCGGCAAGTGCAATGACCAGCGCTGCTAGCATCACGCGGTGCATGAAATAGATCAGGCCTTCCAGCCTTACGGTGGTGAGGACAACGCAGGAACGATGTCAGGCACAAAGGCCTGAACTGCGGGGGGGGGAAGTATAGCGGGAACGCGGCAACCGACAAACATGCATTTACGTCACGTGCCAGCCCTCTGTACAGCAACGTAAGTGTTTGCCGTAGAACGCATTACGGCGAGAAGGAGATGCGCTAGTTGCCGGGCGTTTGATAATCAGTCCCCTCGGCTTCAGCCTCCGGCGCAGGTTCGTCTTTCGTCGGCGGCTCGGTTTGTGCCGCTTCACCAGAGACTTCCTCGGCCAGCGCTTCGTCTCCGTAGAAGTGCGTGGTCTCTTCCGCCGCCAGTTTGGTGCCCGGATTGCGGCAGGCTAGTTCCGCACGGAATACCAGGTTTCCGCCGCGGTCGGACTTGCAGCGCACACGCACGACAAGCTCGCCGCCAGGCCCGATCGCGGGGATTGTCTTCATCGATACTTGCCCCGCGGCAATCTTGTGCTCGATTCCCTCCACGCTCCCGGCTTCCAGACCTTCCGAGGAGAACGTCGTAAGGTCGATGCCTTCCGCCGCCCTGGTGCCGCGGTTGCGAATCACGATCTCGTACAAGGCTTCTTCACCCACGGCCACGGGTCCCTGCGGATCGCGCACTTCAAGTTTCAGGTCGGCCAGTGCCTCAACCTGTGTCACGGTCGTGGCGGATGCCGTCAGATCCTCGCCCGCCTGGACCACCGCTTGCAGCGAATTGGCTCCGGGCATGGCGAGCGTGCAATGCAGATCAAACGTCCGGTCGTCGCCGGGCTGCATCGTGCCAATCTGCCAGACCACTTTGGTGGTGGTGTCGCTGTACTTACCACCCGACGAGGCGTTCAGGAACCTGGCGTCGTGCGGAAGCAAGGCCGAAAGCTCGACGCCCTCCGCCACCGCATCGCCGGCATTGGCGACGCGAATCCGAAACATTCCAGAAGTGCCCGCGTACTTCACTTTTGAACCAACCGCGGCCACTTTCAGTTGCGCGCGGCGCACGACCACGGGCTCCGTCACGTCGGCTCGCAGCCCGCCATCGCCAATGGCCTGCGCTTTGATCTCCAGCGTGCCGGATTGTCGCGCGGTCAGTTCGATGTCGATCGTCTTGCTGTCGCCGGCCCGCAACCGCCCCAGCCGATAATTGGCCGGCGCGTCACCGGCCCGACCGATGGGAAGCAGGTTCACCGCAACGTTTTCCGCGTCGCCGTTGCCGGGGTTCGAAATCGTCAGCTTGTAAATCTTCGATTGCCCATAAAACACTTCGCGCGGGCCCGAAAGCGAGAGGCTTAATAGGGGTTCCTGGACTTCAACCACGGCCTGCGTGGATTCCGGGTTGCAGGTCCATTGCATTGCCAGATCAAGCGGAACGTTTTTTCGTGGCACCAGCTTTAATCGCAACGACTCGCGCGCGCGTGCCTCCAGGCGGTCGAACTTCCATTCCAGCGATGCTGGCTGCTCGCTGACGGCGGGCGCGGATGCGCTGCCGCCCGATGGCTCGCAAGCCAGCACCTCCGCATAAGCCGGTATATTGATTTTCACCACTACGCCGCTCGCCGGCGCTTCACCCACGTTGCGCAGCACAACGGTGAACTCCGCCTCGCGCCCCACCATAACCTTGCGCGGACCCGTGGCTTCAACCGAGAGCATGGGACTTTTGGCCGTGAACAGCACATTGCCGTCCGATGGTTGCGTCGGGGCCGGTTCAGCACCGGCATTCGATGGTTCTTCAAGTTCCGCTTGCAGGTCGTCGACTTGCTCAGTTCGCGCCATGCGAGGAGATGGCAACTCGAAGGCGCCGCCGCGCCGCGCCGGTCGAGCCGACGTTGCAGAGAGCGTGCCTTTTCGAGTTTCATCAGGAATCGTAAAACCATTTTTTTCGGCGTCGCTGTCAGCTGGTTGGGGCACCTGCTTCGAAAGCGGCGAGTCTTCCGCCAGGGGTCGTGCCGCGACACGCAAGCCCCGCGGCGGACTTTGCGGGTCGCGGTCCATCATTTGGCTGGCACTTGTCGAAGGGTTTTTGGCGGTGCGCGGAGCCGCAGACTGAGTTTTGGCCGACGCGTTCGTCTTGGCAGTCGTACTTGTGCGGTTGTTCGTCTTGGGACGATGGTTCTTAGGCACCGCAGTCGGGGCGGGCTCGCCATTTTCCTCGTCTCCCATGTCCCCTTGGCCCATCAGGTCTTTGCGGAATTGCTCCAGCCGCTGGCTGAGGCTGCGCGAGCGCCTGGGCTGGCCGTACTCCCCTGTGTCTTCCTCTTGCGCCCGGACCAAGCCAGAACCTTCCATGGCGGCCAGCAGGAGGCCGAAGAACATCAGCAAGCGAACGTTCGAAAAGCGGAACATGAGCAAACTTCCTGGGCAAGAAATGAATCTATATCCGCAGAGTCGTCTCCGTTTATCGGCTGATCAACTTTATGGGTTGAGTAGAGTTTGCGGATTGCCTAAAGTTTTCAGCCCACTAGCAATCGCTCTGGAAAGTCAGGGGATCTGCGTAACCGCGGGTGCCGCCATTGTCACCGTTCACGGACCGGGGACTGGCTCATTTTCCCGGCGAATTCGCGCGAGATGCATCGTCCTGTCAGGAGGTTGTCCAACGTGGTTCCCGGGAAAATGTGCCTGTCCCGCTCTCTTGTGGTAGAAGACGCAGATCGATTCGCAGGGTCGGTTCTCGTTCGGCGCGCACGATGGGGGGTCACGGTGCGGGCCAAAGTACCTGTTGCCGCGGTACTGGGCCAGGCAAGAAGCGGATAGGGAGGGATTCGAACCCACGGTGGAGTTT
>SXHT01000368.1 GCA_005773095.1 Planctomycetaceae bacterium | reverse complement strand
ATGCATTGCTGCAAAACGCCGAGCGCCGGATCGAATTGCTCACGCGGATGGAGTCGAGCGGCGAAGCGGTCACCCAACCGTTCGACGACTCGCCATCAGCCGGTCAGGCGGCGAGTGAGGGCGCTCGCCGCCGCCGCGCGGCGAAGTCGGCCCCCCAGGGACCGCCCGATACACGGGTCGCCGATCGCGGCGACGATCCGAACGCGATGGACGTTCCTGGTGGCTTGTTCTAAGATTGGTTTGAGCGTGGCACTCGGAGCTGGCATGCTTCCTGGTTCCGCGTTGGGCGTGCGGCGTTATTGTTGGGCTGTTCTACGGACCGTTTGATCATGAGCTCGCTCGGCAAGCTCGACCGGCAGATGCAGGAGTTGCGATCGCGGGTCGATGCTGCGCTGGATGCGTACACCAATTTCGCAGGCGGCTGCCCTGACCATTTGCGCGAAGCGATTCGCTATAGTTTGCTTGCGCCCGGTAAACGACTGCGGCCACTATTGGTCCTGTGGGCCTGCGAGGCGTGCCGGGGCGATCTCGCCGCCGCTCTGCCGGCAGCCTGCGCGGTGGAAATGATCCACACGTATTCGCTGATTCACGACGATTTGCCCGCCATGGACGACGACAACCTGCGCCGCGGCCAGCCGACCTGCCATAAGCAGTTTGGCGAGGGGATCGCGATTTTGGCGGGTGACGCGCTATTGGCACTTGCCTTCGAGGTGCTTTCGGAAGACATCGAGCCAGCCGACCGGGCCGCGGTCTGCTGCGGAGTGCTGGCGCATGCCGCCGGCGCAACCGAACTCGTGGGCGGCCAGGCCGATGATCTGGCCGGCGAGTTTTTTTGCGGCGGGCTGGACGTGCTCGAATCGATTCATCGCCGCAAGACGGGGGCGATGTTTTGCGCAGCTTTGCAACTTGGCGCCATCAGCGCAGGCGCGTCCGACGGCGAGCGGCAGATGCTGGATGCGTATGGAAAGAACTTGGGGCTTGCCTTTCAGATTGTCGACGACCTGCTCGATGTGAACGGCGACGCAGCCGAACTGGGGAAAAACACGGGGAAAGATGCCGGACGCGGCAAGCTGACCTTTCCCGGTCTGTTCGGTGTCGACGAAAGCAGGCGCCGGGCGGAATCGCTGGTGGTGGCCGCCTGTGGGGCAATTCAACCATTGGGCCCTCACGCCGCCAGCTTGGAATGCCTGGCACGCTATGTTTTGGAAAGGAAGCATTAGCAGATCCGCCTTTCCAGACCGACGAGTTTTCGACATGATGAGGCAACCGACGTCAGGCTGGAAGGCCTGGCTTGTGATCGAAAGGAAGCACAGGGTGTCCCGATGGATCAATGGCTCTCAAAAATCGATTCGCCCCGCGAACTCTCGCGCATGACGTTCGGGCAACTTGCCGAACTGGCCGCCGAGATGCGCTCCGTGCTTTGCAATCTCGTCACCAACCGCATTGCCCACTTCGCCTCCAACTTGGGCGTGGTCGAGCTGACGATCGCCCTGCATCGTACGTTCGACTTTTCGCGCGACCGCTTGATTTGGGATACCGGCCATCAGATTTATCCGCACAAGCTGCTCACCGGCAGGTTTCATGAGTTTGGCACGATCCGCACCAGGGGCGGACTCATGGGTTATCCCAATCCGGCGGAAAGCGAGTACGACCTGTTCATGACCGGTCACGCCGGCAGCAGCGTTTCGACCATGCTCGGCTTGAAAAGCGGCGACGATCTGCTGCCGGGCCAAAACGGACGCCATGCCGTGGCTGTGATCGGCGACGGCGCCTTCCCCTCGGGAATCGTCTTTGAGGCGATGAACAACGCCAGCGGCCTGAACAAGAATCTGCTGATGATTCTCAACGATAACCAGATGTCGATCTGCCCTCGTGTCGGTGGGTTGGCCCAGTATCTGGACAAGTTCCGCGTTGGCACGTTTTACACGGGGCTCAAAGACGGGGCGATCAAGATTCTTGATAACATTCCGCTGGTGGGTGAAGGCGTGAAGCGATCGCTGACCCAGATGAAAGATTCGGTTAAAGCGGGGCTGCACGGGGGCATGTTGTTCGAGGAGATTGGCTTCCGCTATATCGGTCCGGTTGACGGTCACGATTTGCGGCAGTTGTGCCGCTATCTGGAAATGGTCAAGGACCTGGAAGGTCCGGTGCTGCTGCACGTCTTCAGCGAAAAAGGACACGGTTTCAGACCGGCCGCCGAGGACCCGGTGTTTTTTCACACGCCCGCCCCCTTCACCTGCGAAGACGAAGGCGTGATCCAGTTCAAAAAGGGTTCGTCGCGGTCCTACACCGACGTCGCGGCTGAATCGGTGTTCGATCAGCTTGACAAGCATCCTCGTGTGACCGTGCTCACCGCCGCGATGTGCCAAGGCACCAAGCTGGAACGCGTGCGCGAGAAGTTTCCCGACCGCTTTTTCGATACGGGCATCTGTGAATCCCACGCGGTTGCTTTCGCCGCTGGGCAAGCCAAGGCCGGCCTGCGGCCAATCGTGGATATCTACAGCACTTTCCTGCAACGCAGCTACGACCAGATTTTTCAGGAAGTGGCTTTGCAAAATCTGCCGGTCACGTTTTTGCTGGACCGCGCGGGGCTGACCGGTCCCGACGGCCCGACGCACCATGGGGCGTTCGACATCGGCTACCTGCGTGTCTTCCCGAATATGACGATCATGGCCCCCGGCGATGAGCAGGATCTCCCGGCGATGATTGAATTCGCCCTGCATCACGATTCACCGACCTCGATTCGCTATCCCAAAACAAACGTCGAGCGCGTCGAAAGGAATCTCGCGCCGGTGGAGTTGGGCCGCGCAGAAGTTATCGAGTGGGGTTACGACGGAATGATCGTGGCGTTCGGGTCGCTCTTGCCGACGTGTGTCAAAGCGGCCGGCCGACTGCGTGAACGCGGGGTGGATGTCGGCGTCATCAATGCCCGCTTTGCGAAGCCGCTGGATGCCGACACGCTGCTGCGCGCCGTTGAGCAGTGCGGATTTATTGTCACCGTCGAAGAAGGCTGCCTGATGGGCGGTTTCGGCAGCGCGGTGCTGGAGGCAGCCAGCGCCGCTGGCTTGAACACAGCCCACATCCGCCGGCTGGGCTTGCCCGATCGGTTCGTCGAACATGGCGAGCGTGGTGAGTTGCTCGCCGAGTTGGGGCTCGACGCAAACGGCATTGCCGTCGCCTGCCGCGAAATGGCGGAGCGCACCGAGACGCTCGTCAGCCACCGACGGGTGAGGTGACGGCGTGCTAGCAGCCTCGCACAGTCGTCGTTGACTCAAATTCGGCGAGCACTTATAGTTCTGCCACTTTCCCACGCTCATCACTCGAAAGGATGCGAGCATGATGAATCTTCTCCACCTGGTCGCGCCCATCGCCGTTCTTGGCGCCGCGCTGTCGGCCCAGGCTGAAGACGCAGTCAAGTACGACCTCAAGTACAAGTTCAAAGCCGGCGAAATAATGCGCTGCGAAGTGGTGCATCAGGCCACGGTTGAGACCACGATTCAGGGCACGACACAAACCGCGCAGACGCGATCTTCCTCCATCAAGTTGTGGGAGATTGGCGACGTGAAGACCGACGGATCGGTCACGTTTACGCACATGGTCGAAAACGTCGAGATGTGGCAACAAATGCAAGGCCGGCAGGAAATGCGCTACAACAGTCTCACGGATAAAAAACCTCCGAAGGAATTTGAGGACGCCGCAAAACGCGTCGGCGTTCCGCTGACCGTCATTTCGATGGATGCCCGAGGCAATGTCGTCAAGCGCGAGGAAAAGCTGGACAAGTTGACGACCAACCCGACGCCGATCACGATGCCGATGCCTGGCGAGGCAGTGCCGATCGGCCATCAATGGTCGACGAAGTACTACGTTACGCTTCAGACCACAGCGGGCGTGATGAAAAAAGTGGATTTACGGCAACAATTTGTCCTGAAGAGCGTCTCCGCAGGCGTAGCCACGATCGAAGTCGAAACCCAGGTGCTCACGCCGCTGAACGATCCGTCCATCGAGGCGCAGATCATCCAGCACATGTCGAGCGGAACCTTGAAGTTCGACATCGACGCCGGGCGCGTGATTTCGCAGGTGATCGACCTCGACCGCCGCGTGATCGGCTTCAGCGGTCCCGCCAGCAGCATGCACTATCTGACGCGCGTCGAAGAAAAACTGCTGCCGGCCACGCCCAGCACCGCTCGCAAGCTGCGTCGGTAGTTGCTTGCGCATCGATCGAGCTGAATCGCACCAACGCGGCAGGCACGCGCCGACTGCCGTCGCATCGTTGAGCGCCTCAGCGAACGGCACACCCAGTCTGGCTGTCACCTTACTGTGCGGATGGGTCGCCCACCGCTAAACTGGGTTCCATGGCTGACGCTGCTCGATCCCTGGCCGTCTACTTGCACTTGGCGCGCGCAAGCGACCTGCGACGGCAGCCACTAGTGACCGATAAGCTGCTCGTGCTCGCGGGAACGACGGCGGTCGAACTGGAACTATCCGACGTTGCCCAGCGGTGCCATGCCGCCGTCCTTGAGCGCAATCCTCGGCATCTCTTGCGCAATTGGCCAGGTCTCAGTGAAGCCCAAGCGGCGGAAGGCTTTCAAAGTTTTCTCAGACAGTTGCGACGGCAATACTCTCCAGAAAAGGCGGAACACATGCTCGGGTCATTGGGAGTTGACATGGCCCGCGAACGTGAGCTTTACGCCACTGAACATGAGTACGCTTCGGCTTTGCTCGACGCGGTGCTGCGTCGTTAGGCGGCGCCAATCGTAGCGAAGAGGCACGGCAAATCGCTTCTCCGCTAGAGGCAAGCCACGACAGTGTAAGAACTTACCACCACAGTCTGGTAATGAGCATGGCCGATTCAAGATCCTGGCGAACGTTGGCGTTCCACCTTGAGGCGGTTTGCCTCGCCACCGGAGGGTGGAACTCCAACGTGCGAATCCGATGCTCGACCCATTCGCGCTCCCCACCCCATCGAGGTGACTATGTTCAGCCGGCACACGTATCTCGTTGTGGGATTGTTGGTGGCGGGAGGTGCGCCCTACCTGTCGAGCAAGGAAGAGTTCAAGGATCGGGTGTCGACCTGGATGCCCTCTCAGCATGCCGCGAACAACGAGGAATCCTTTTTTCGACTTGCATCCGCCGATGCGCAATCAATGGCCTCCGCCCCTGCGCCAGGCCCGACCGGCGGCGACACGGCATCGAACACGTCGAAAGACTCCACGAGTGCGACATCAACAACCACGGTTTTCCCAGTCGCCGGCTCGGCTAGTCCCACCCCGAAGCCAGCAGGCTCCGCGCGGTTCATCAGCACGACGCCGTCCTCCACAACAGCCAAACTTTCGCCCGTGGATGGCTCGCAGCCAATCCGTTTTGAGGAGGTCTTTCGGCTCGACGTCAACAGTGCGTGGCTGATGGCCCGCTGGCCGCGCGTGAGCACTGGCCTGGCCGAGCTTGACCTGCATGGTTATCGCGTGTCGCTCGTCACCGGAAAGCGGGAAGACGACCTGGCCGGCGCTCTGACGTACTACTACGACAAGAACCAGGTCATTCAAAAAATGACGTTTCGCGGCGTCACAGGCGATCCCCGCCGGCTCGTCCACTTCTGCACCAGCCAATATCAACTGGAGCGAGAAATCATCAGCGACCCAGCCATGCAGGTCTATTGCAGCAAAGGCATGGGCAAACGAGCCAGCCAGCTGACGGTGCGGCCGGTACATGTGATCCGTGCCGACGCGCCCCGAGAGCGGTTCGATGTGGAGTTTGTCCTGAAGCGCTAACCTTTAGCGGCTGAGCTTGCTGGCCGTTACGAACCGCCTCACGTCTTATGCTCCCCCGCCTCCTCGAGTTTTTCGATGCGGTCTTCCAGTTGCTGCAAGCGGCGTTCGATGGCATCGAATGGTGATTCGTCTTGCACGGGCTCGCCCGGCGCGAGTCGCAAGTCCTCCGGGTCGTCCTCGCTGGTGGGCGGCGCTTCAGGTCGCCCAACCACACGGCTTGCCGGCCCACCGCCAAACGGCACGTCGACCTGCGTCACCTGGCCATTCTGAAATACCTTCATGGTCAAATGGCCGCGGGAGGCGGCCGCGCCCACCAGATCGGCAAGTTGATCTGGGTTGCGAACCGCGTGACCATCAGCGGCAATAATTACGTCGCCGACATGAATACCGGCGTCTTCGGCACGAGAACCCTGCGTCACCTCGACTACGATCGCGCCATCGCGACTCGGCAAACCGAGTTGCTGTTGCTCGGCGGCCGTCACAGGCATCGTTCGCACACCCAACTTTGGGCGAGCGGATGGCGCTGGGAGCAGTCCGCCGGCCGGCACCTGCTCTGGCAGGCGGCCGAACCTTTCAAATCGGCGCTCACCGGAACCTGGCCGCGCGGTCAGCGTGACGGTGACGTCTTGATTCCCTTCGCCACGCCTGACGCCGAAGGTTAGCCTCGTTCCCGCCGGCATCGCCGACAGAATGCGCGCCATTTCATCCATGGTGCGAATCGGACGCGTGTTAATCGCGGTGATCAGATCATTCTTCACAATACCGCCTTTGGCCGCTGGACCGCCGCTGACGACTTCCAGCACTCGCACGCCGCCGCCTTGCTCTTGCCGATCATCGGCGATCACACCCAGATAGCCAGGCTCATCGGCACTAGCGCCAGCGACCTCGTCGTCCGGTGCGATCCCTTCGGGCTCTGATTCCTCGCCGGCGGGAGTTGGCTGCGTGAGCTCATTAAGATCTTCTTGCACACGATCGAGCACGCGGTCCAGCAGCGGCTGACCCCATGCAATTTCGCTCGCGAGCAAACAGGTAGCGGCCAACGTGACCACGAATAGAGCTGCTTTCATGTCAATCGCCTCCGTAGGGGTGGGGAAGTTTCTTGCATTGACTGGATTATACCCATTTTCCTCCGCGGAGGGGTCCCGGCGCCGACCTGTCTTTATTATCCTGGTGGTATGCCCGCCGCCGCTATGCAGCCTTTAACGCTCGCCACCGTGCCAGCCACGCTTCGAACAAAAGCGTTGGCGCAGCTTTGGCGTGATTTCGATGTATCCGCGATTGAAAATCTACGAGAGTCTTACGAGCGCGTCGGCAAACAGTTCGGTGAAGGCTATTGGAATGCACTGGTCGGCAGCTTTCGCGGGAAGGAATTAACGGGTGTTGCCTGGATAGAACCACAGCCCGGCCGAGTCGCCGCCTTCCACGGCCCGATCTTGTCAAGTCGAGAGCAGGCGACCACGAACCGGCAACTCGTGTCCCTGGCAATGGAGCATGCGATCGCTTTGCGGGTCCGCCTGATTCAGTGTTTGAGGCGTGACGGCGAGCTGGCGGAAGCCCTGGCGCTTTTGGAGCACGGCTTCCATCGCGTTACCAGTCTGCTTTACATGCGCGCCGACAACTCGCTGCTTTCGGAGAACTGCCTCTGGGAAAATCGCGGGAAACCGGCTCATTTTGCGGCACCTGGGGAGCGCGCGCTGGCCGTTCCCCTGCCGGCGGACGGTTCCTGGACAAGTTCTGAATATCCTGCCACGTCGCTGCGGTTTGAAACGTATGCTTCCGCGACCCGCGACCGGCTCGCAGCGATCATCGAGAAAACGTACGTGGGTTCGCTCGATTGTCCCGCCGTGGACGGATTCCGCACCATCAATGACGTGTTGGACGGTTACGCGGCCACAGGCGTTCACGACCCGAATCGCTGGCGGATTGTCTCGGCAAAATTGTCGCCGCATGGGGCCTTGATCGACGTCGGCTGCGTGCTTCTTGCGGAACAGCCGTTAACCGGGCAGTGGGAACTGATGTATATGGGCGTCGTGCCGGCAGCCCGTGGCCGTGGCTGGGGCCTGGAAATCGTGCGTCATGCGCAGTGGATGGCGTGGACGGGTGGCGCCAAGTCGTTGGTCCTTGCGGTGGATTTGGCGAATGAACCCGGAGTTCGCATGTATCAAATGGCCGGCTTCCAAGAGTTTGACCGGCGGGAGCTCTATTTGCGTGGGTTCGACTCGGTCGCTTGATCGGAGGCCGATTCTCGAAGCAAACGCCGATGCATTGCATCCGCTTGTTGCCACACGACTTATGACATCACTCGGCAACGGCTTGAACTTCCGCGCGGCCCAGTCCGAACAAATTTTCCACGTCGTTGATGACCGGACCACGAAAAATTATTTTTCGCCGTGCACGCTGGCGAGCCGCTTGTTTCCCGGTTTTTGCACGCAAGAAATCGTTGCGACCGAGCCGGTGGATTTCGAATCGACGTGGGGAGGTTTGACAGCACCGCTAGCTCTCGTACAATCGGCGACTCGGGGTGATCGTTGACAAACAATCTCGACAGCGCGACTGCCGCAATGCATCGCGTGTCGTTCCTTTCGCTTCCATCGTACGTTCCGGCAGGAGTGCCGGGGCGGGCGAAGTCGAAACCTGCGGGTAAGGCTATGGCGATCGGACTGCGCGCGGGGGGTACACAGGAAGTGACCATTAGCGATATGGAGATCGTCTCAGCGGTGCGTGCTCGGCTTGCAGAGCGGGTGGGCCGAAAGCGCTACGAGCTGTGGTTCGGTACTGGCACCGAACTGCAAGTCGGCGATGGTGCTCTGATCGTGGTCGTAGGCAACCGGTTCATTCAAGATTGGGTTCGCAGCAACTTTCGCAAAGACCTGGAGGTTGCGGCTGAACAGGTCTTGGATCGGGCGGTGGCGATTGAATTCCGCGTGGATGAGTCACTCAGCGCGGCTTCTTGCGCGAGCTTAAGCCCCCCCCACGACGCTCCGGCCAGCGCTCCACCGAAAATCTCAGCCAAAGGCAATCCTCGTGAACACGAAGGTGCGGCGGCCGAGATTGCCGAGCCTGTCAGGCGTCGAAAATTCTCAACCTTGTCGACGTTTGTCGTGGGTGACTCGAATCGAATCGCGCATCAGTCCGCACTGCTCGCGGCACGACAGCCTGGCAACGTCACGCCGCTGTTGGTCTACGGTGCATCGGGAGTCGGCAAAACACACTTGCTGGAAGGGGTCTGGGCCGGCCACAAGCGTTT
Source organism: Planctomycetaceae bacterium (assembly GCA_005773095.1). Classification (GTDB taxonomy): domain Bacteria; phylum Planctomycetota; class Planctomycetia; order Pirellulales; family PALSA-1355; genus SXHT01. The sequence continues at coordinate 6,705 of SXHT01000368.1, read as the reverse complement.
GCATCGCCAAGCGCCGGTGGTGTACCTTTCCGCTGAGCAGTTCACCAGCTATTTTCAAGAGGCACTTCACGGCAGCGGCTTGCCCAGTTTCCGCCGCAAGTACCGGGGTGTGGAAACGCTGCTGATTGACGACATTCAGTTTTTTGTCGGCAAGCGCGCCACCATTGGCGAACTCTTGCACACCGTCGATACGCTGCTCAGAAATGGTCGCCAGCTGGTCTTTGCCGCCGATCGGGCCCCGGCCGCGCTCAAGGCGCTCGGGCCGGAACTGACCGCGCGCATTGCAAGTGGACTGGTCTGTCGAATCGATCCGCCCGAGTACAACACACGCCTGGGAATTGCCAGTCACCTGGCCCAACACATGCAATTGACCGTCTCGGAGGACGTGATTGCCTATCTGGCGTCCCATTTTTCTTCGCACGCCCGAGAGATTGCCGGCGCTCTTAAACGATTGCACGCCACCAGCCTGGCCTTGGGACGGCCGATTTCGCTGCGCATGGCTGAGGAGGCGCTGGTCGACCTGATCCAGCATAATGGCCGCATCGTGCGACTGAGTGAAATCGAGAAGGCGGTTTGCGATGTCTTTGGCCTGGAGACAGAAAGCCTTCAATCGACTCGCAAGGGGAAAAGCGTTGCGCATCCGCGGATGCTGGCCATGTGGCTGGCCCGCAAACACACGCGGGCTGCCCTGAGCGAAATCGGCCACTACTTCGGTGGGCGTAGTCATAGCACCGTGATTAGCGCCCAGAAAAAAATCGACGCCTGGATGACCAAAGGACGTTCGCTCGATCTGCCCGAGCGTGCCTGGAAGCTGGACGACGCCGTTCGCCGAATCGAAGAATCGCTACGCACGGCGTAGATGACGGTTGCGCAGCAGGCGATCCGGAAGCGTTACCGCCCGGAGTTCCGGATTTTCGTGCGAACAGCCAACCGATCAGGGATTTCGTTGGCCACGAACTTTTGCGTATGCTGGGTGTCGTGTTTGATAGCCATCCTTCGTCCCGTCACCCCTCATCGCCCAATGATCGCCATCATCGACTACCAAATGGGCAACCTTCGCAGCGTGCAGAAGGGGTTTGAGAAAGTCGGTCATCAGGCAGTCATCACCAGCGATCCCGAGGATCTGAGACGAGCCACCAAAGTGGTGCTGCCCGGCGTGGGCGCCTTTGGCGATGCCATGGCCGAACTTCGCCGTCGGAATCTTATCGAGCCGATCCGTGCAGTCGTCAACTCCGGCAAGCCGTTTCTCGGTATCTGCCTTGGGTTGCAACTGCTCTTCGATACCGGCGAAGAAGGGGGCGAGCATCAGGGCCTGGGTATCCTGCCGGGCAAAGTCGTGCGTTTTAATTTGCCGCACGTCTTCAAGGTGCCGCACATGGGCTGGAACCAACTTCAGATTCGACGGCCTGCTCCCATTCTCAACGGATTCGTTCCGGACACGCACGTCTATTTCGTGCACTCGTATTACGTCGTTCCCAACGATTCGTCGGTGATCGCCACGGAGACCGACTACGGTGTCCTGTTTTGCTCGATGATCTGGCGCGACAATATTTTTGCCACCCAATTCCACCCGGAAAAGAGCCAGGTCGACGGTCTGCGGATCCTGCGGAACTTCGCCGAGATCACTTGACGGCGCCGGGTGCCGATCGCGGGATGAACTCCGTCGACAAGTTGCATGTCGCGAGTTCCATGGCGAAAAATTGTCGCTTCCTTGATTTCTCCGGGAAAATGAACCAGTCCCCGGCCCGTGAACCGTTACAGAATCCAAGTCCGACCGCAGGAGCAGGAACTGACTCGTAAACACTGCCAACCTTGATAGACCCCCCAATCTCGTCGAAGGGGCGATTGAATCGAGGCGCGCCGGTTCGCTTCATCTCAATTGTCCCTCCGGGGCTCTGCGATTCCTGTCGCATCGATTCCGTGGGCTTGCGCCCGTGGCTGCCCTTGGTACAATGCAGTGTTCATGTCAAGCAAACAAGCGATGCTGCCGGGAATGCAAGTCGACGCGGACGGGGATCCCCCATCCGCCGCCGCTAATGAGCCTCTTTGCCACGTCACGAAGCGTGCCAGTGAACCGCGCGACGAGCGGGTCGCATCGTCGCCAATGCTCGACAATCATGCCGCCCGGCCGTTTTCGCTGGCCGGCAAAACCGTTTGGGTCGTCGATGCCAACTCGCTGATTTTTCAGGTATTCCATGCAATTCCCGAGATGACCAGTCCGCAGGGATTGCCTGTCTCCGCGGTCTTTGGTTTCACGCGCGATCTGCTGTTCTTGCTCGAGACCAGGAAGCCAGATTACCTGTTTATCGCTTTCGATACCGGGGAGCCCACATTCCGGCACCATCTTTACCCGGCGTACAAAGGCACGCGCAGCGAGATGCCCGTCGATTTGATTCCGCAGTTTCCCGCAATCCAGCGCATCATTCGTGCGCTCGATATTGGACTGATCGCAATGCCCGGCTATGAAGCCGACGACATCCTGGCGACGATCGCGGAAACGAGTGAGAAGCTGGGAGGTGAATGTATTGTGGTTTCCGGCGATAAGGATTGCCGGCAACTCATCAGCGATCGCGTGAGCCTTTGGAACATGCGCAAGAATGCCATGATCGACGCCGCGGCGCTCAAGGAAGATTGGGGCATCCGGCCCGATCAAGTCGTCGATTACCAGGCACTCGTGGGGGACTCGGTGGATAACATTCCCGGCGTACCACTGATTGGGCCGAAGATTGCTCGTGAGCTGCTCGAGCAATACGAGACGCTCGACAATTTGCTGGCTCACGCGGAAGAGTTACCCAAGGGAAAGCGTAAAGACAACTTGCTGGCGGGCCGCGAGCAAGCCCTGGTGAGTCGCGAGTTGTGCAAGCTCGATCGCCGCGTGCCGATTGAGATCGACTGGAACGCCGGCCAAACGGGCAAGCACCATGACCAAGAGCTGTTCAACCTGTTCGCCGAGTTCGGCTTCCACAGTTTCGGCGCGCGGGTGGCCAATCTGCCTCGAGTTCATGCGATCGATGCCGCGCCGATAAGCCAGGTCGCCGCCGAGTACCACACGGTGGACACGGCGGAGAAGCTGGCCGCCTTTGTCGCCGAGATGCGAAGGCAACGACAGATCTCGTTCGACACCGAAACGGCCCAGGCATTTCCGCATCCCACGGGCATGGTCTGGCCGCGGTGGGCCAACGTGGTGGGCTACTCGTTCTCGTGGCAGGACGGCACGGGTTACTATCTTCCCGTGCGAGCGCCCCAGGGCGAACCGCAGCTCGATCCGCGGGCAACGCTCGAAACATTGCGAACGGTGCTGGAAGATCCTGCGATCCAAAAGATTGGTCAGAACTTGAAATACGACATGCTCGTGCTGCGGTCTGCAGGCGTGGAAGTGGCCGGAGCTTATTTCGACACGATGGTTGCGAGCTACCTGCTGGATGCCGGCGAGCGGAATCACAGCCTCGACGAATTGGCTCAGCGATACCTGCGGCACAGCACGATCAAGATCGAATCACTGATTGGATCCGGCAAATCGCAAAAGCGGATGGATGAAGTGCCGGTCACGCAAATCACCAACTATGCGGCCGAAGACGCCGATATCGCCTGGCGGCTGAAGACGCCGCTTGCCGCGCGGCTTGAGGAAGCGAAACTCACGGAATTGTTTCACAAGCTGGAAATGCCGCTCGTCGAGGTGCTCACCGAGTTGGAGTACAACGGCATCAAGGTTGACGTGCCGCTGCTCAATAGATTGAGCGAGCAGTACGGTCAGACACTCGTGCGTTTGGAACAGGAGATCTACGAGGTCGCGGGCCAGAAGTTCAACATCAACTCGGTCAAGCAGTTGCAGGAAATCCTGTTCGACAAGCTCAAGCTCCCCGTGATCAAGAAAACGCAAACGGGACGCAGCACGGACGTCGAAGTGTTGGAAGAATTGGCCGAACAGCATGCACTGCCGGCAAAGCTGCTGGAGTTTCGGCAGTTCAGCAAATTGAAGGGCACCTACGTCGATGCCTTGCCACTGATGGTGCATCCGCTGACACAGCGCGTCCACGCATCGTTTCGCCAGGATGTTGCCGCCACGGGGCGGCTAAGTTCCGAGAACCCCAACTTGCAGAATATTCCCATTCGTAGCGAGACGGGCCGAGAAATTCGCGCGGCGTTTCTGCCGGGCCACGAAGGTTGGAGTCTGCTGGCCGCCGATTACTCGCAGGTGGAACTTCGCATCCTCGCCCACGACTGCGCCGACCGCGAGTTATGCGAAGCCTTTGCCCGCGACGAAGACATCCACACCCGTGTTGCCGCGCAGGTGTACGGCGTGCCGCTCGAACAGGTGTCGCGAGCTCAACGGCGCAACGCGAAAGCGGTGAATTTCGGCATTATCTACGGCCAGAGTCCGTTTGGTCTGGCCAGGCAGTTAAGCATCTCCAAGGAGGAAGCGGCTGAGTTCATCAACACATACTTTGCCCGCTATCAGGGTGTCGAAGCCTTTATGAACCGGGTGCTCGACGACTGCCGCAAGTCGGGTTATGTGACCACGATCTTGGGCCGCCGTCGCGCGATCAGCGGCGTACGGGCAGACGGCGGCCGCCAGCGCAACTTGCCGGAACGGACGGCCATTAACACGGTCATCCAGGGTTCGGCGGCGGACCTGATCAAGCTGGCGATGATCAGCGTGCATCGCCGGCTGAAGCGCGAGCAACTGAAGTCAAAGATGCTGCTGCAGATTCACGACGAACTTGTCTTCGAGTCGCCGCCGGAAGAACTGAAGTATCTCGGCGAATTCGTTCGCGAAGAAATGGCGGGCGTAATGCAGTTGAACGTGCCGCTGAAGATCGACGTAAAGAGCGGGCCGAACTGGGCCGCTTGTGAAGCATGGTAGGGAGAAACTAAGGATTCGGATTGGTAAGATGCTCGTGAAGACTCCCGATACCAACCTGACCGTCGTCGGCCTTCTGGGCGGTGTGGCCAGTGGTAAGAGTTTCATCGCACAGGCGCTTGCTCGCCGCGGCGCGATTCTGCTCGATGCCGACAAGGCGGGGCACGAAGTCCTGCGAGAACCTGAAATTGAAGCGGCCGCCCGGTCTCGTTGGGGCGAGGGCATCTTCGGTCCCGACGGACATATCCACCGGCCTGCGCTCGGCAGCATCGTGTTCGCCCCGCCCCCCGATGGTCCGCGCGAGCTGGCCTACCTGGAGTCGTTGACCCATCCACGCATTGGCATGCGTTTGCAGCAACAGCTTGGCACGATTGCGACGAAAAACGGCGCAAGCGTGGTCGTTCTCGACGCCCCGGTGATGCTGAAGGCCGGCTGGAACCGGTTTTGCCAGCATCTTATTTTCGTGGATGCGCCGCGGGAGGTACGGCTTCGGCGGGCACGTGCCCGAGGTTGGACCGAGGCTGAATTCAATCGCCGGGAATCAGCCCAGGAGACCCTCGAAGGTAAACGAAACCTGGCCGATTTGATCATCGAAAACTCGGGCACGGCGGAGGCCGTCAGCGCTGCTGTCGACGAGCTTTGGTCGCGGTTAACCGCTGGAAAATCGGTCTGACGTCGCGCGATTCCGCCCCCATGCTGGCATCCCCCCTCGTTTCTGGTTAATGTCGAAGGTTGTCTTCCAAGGCATGGGTGCTTCCCCGCACGAATCTGATCCAAGATTGACCTTGATCCCGACTGGAACTCCGCGATACTAAAGGGGACGATTCCGACAGCCCGTCCCGCCCAAGTCAACGGCGACCCATCCGGCTGCTCGTGAATCGTTCTCCGCATCCCATCCTATTCACCCTTCGATTCGATCGATCCCCCCGCCGTCGCCATCCGCGCGCACGGCATTCATCTCACATCAGGAGCAGAAATTGGCCATGGCCGATACTCGCAGCACGTCCGGCGGTTCGTCGGGTGGCACTCGCAACACAAAGCCGCACATCCCCGCCGAAGACTTTGCCCGCTCTGAAATTGACGAAGAGCCAATTAGCCTGGCTGAAGAATTGGCGGACGAGGCCGATCAGGGCATCTATCGCCGCACCGATCATGCGCAGGTATTTGTCGATGATGACACGCACGAACGCTACGAACAAATCAAACAAGGCGAAATTCACATCGCCGAGTTGCAGCGACTGACGATGCCGCAACTCATCGAACAGGCACGGTCGGAGAACCTGCAAGACATTACGGGCATTAAGAAGCAAGACCTGATCTTCAAGATTCTGAAGGAACGGGTCAAACTCAACGGCTTGATGTTCGGTGAGGGCACGCTGGAAATACTGCCCGATGGTTTCGGATTTCTTCGCAGCCCCGATTACCATTATCTGTCGTGCCCGGACGACATCTACGTATCGCCGAGCCAAATCCGCCGCTTTGGTCTTCGCACCGGAGCGACGGTGGCCGGACAGATACGCCCACCTAAGGAAAACGAGCGCTACTTCGCTCTTCTGCGGGTTGAGGCCATCAACGACGATGATCCCAACCGGCTCACCAACAAAGTCTTCTTCGACGACTTGACGCCGTTGCACCCCGACGCCCGCGTGCATCTGGAAACGACGCCCGAAGAAATCTCAATGCGTGTCGTCGATATGATCGTGCCGATTGGGTTTGGGCAGCGTGGGCTGATTGTCAGCCCGCCGCGCGCCGGCAAGACCGTATTATTGCAAAAAATGGCCAAAGCAGTCCTTGTGAACCATCCCGAGGTCTACGTCATCATGCTGCTGATCGACGAGCGGCCT
>SXHT01000367.1 GCA_005773095.1 Planctomycetaceae bacterium | reverse complement strand
CGGCCCCAGGGCCGAACGGCCATCGGGTCGGAGCCCCCAGCCGGGCACGGTGTCGAACGTCATCAGTCCGCAGCCCATGCGAACCGGCAGGACGGTTTCCGTCGCTTGAGCGGGGATCGCAAGCACGAGTGCGATCGTGGCGGCATGGAAGGTGGCAACACGGTGAGGCGAACAATTCTTCATGAGACGAGTTCCTGGCCGGGGCCCAATCGGACAAGGGTTGAATGTTGCAGCGGTCGGCCCCATTCCCGCGCAACAGCAACGAAGCCGTGAACGGGCCTTAGTATCCTGCTGTCAGAGTTGCATTTCAACCGTCGAGCCGACCCGCTCACGGCAGGCGCGGTAAATCAGGGTATTTTTTGAGCCTGCTAGCGTGCCGGCGGGAGATTCCGACGCTCGGCCCCCTTTTTTTCCAAAAGTTCATTTGGGGATCGGTCGATAACAGGGCTGCCGAAGACTCCGTTTCAGCGAGCGCATGCGCTTCGCAGGCGGAAACGTCGGTTCCCGGGGGGGAGAAGTTCGAGGCGTGCCGTGCCAGTTTTCGTCGGGCGTCCGGTTGCAAAAGCCTGAGCACGAACCCCCAAGGAATCGACTTCGATGCGTTCTGGTGTGCGACCTACCATCGCGGCCCTGCTGTGCGTGGCGATCTTCGTCACGGGCTGTCATCCGCAGCAGCCGTTTTACTTGCACGATGATGGTGACCTGTCGCACTATGTCGATGCGGCCACCGACATCGAGTATCCGGATGTTGTCACGGAGCCGCTCGAAGACGTCAAGTATGCCGAGCCGCCGCTGTCGCTCGATAATCCAACGCCCCGCGCGATGTGGGAGCTGACGCTTGAAGAAGCCATTAGCACCACGCTTTGCAACAGCAAAGTGATGCGATCTCTCAGCGGTCGCTTCTTAAGCCAGGCCAGTTTGCGAGCACAGACCGGTGATGCGCCGGATGCACTGCTCACCCGTCCGGAGGCCATTCGCACCGTTTACGATCCTGCGATTGTAGAATCATCGCTATTTGGCAACGGGTTGCTTGGCGTGCAAGGCGTCGAGGCAGCCCTCTCACAGTTCGATGCGCAGTTTGCCAGCAGCATCTTCTGGGCGAAGAACAACCGCCAGCAAAACGTCGGCGGCGGACAGTTCGAGCAGTTCTTCGTCCGCACGTTTGAGCAGGACACCAGTAACTTTAACGCTTCGATCACCAAGACGACGGCAACCGGCGGAACGTTTGCCGTCCGTCAGGGAACCGTGTATGACGCCAACAACAATCCCACGCGACAGGTTTACAGTGATTGGGATGTGACAATGCAGATGGACTTCTCGCAGCCGTTGTTGCAAGGCGCCGGCGTGCAATTCAACCGCATCGCGGGTCCGAATAATCCGTTTAACGGCATCGGCACGCCGCAGTTGGATGGCGTGATGCTGGCTCGAATTAACACCGACGTGAGCCTGGCCGAGTTCGAAGCAGGCGTCCGTGACATGGTCAGCGACGCCGAAAACGCCTACTGGGAATTGTACTTCGCCTATCGCAATCTCGAGGCCGCCAAGGCCGGACGCGCAAGCGCCCTGCAGACCTGGCAGAAAGTTCATGCCTTATACGAGGAAGGGGGCAAAGGCGGCGAGCTCGACAAGGAGGCCCAAGCCCGCGAGCAGTACTTCTTCTTTCGCAGCCAGGTGCAGCAGGCATTGAACGACTTGTATCGTGCAGAAAACCGGTTGCGCTACATGATGGGCATCGCCGTGTCCGACGGCCGTTTGATCCGTCCGGCCGACGAACCAACCACGGCACAAGTCATTTTCGACTGGAACGAAGTACACTGTGAGGCATTGTCCCGAGCCGTCGAGCTGCGCGAACAAAAATGGCGCATCAAGCAGCGCGAGCTGGAATTGATTGCTGCCCGCAATCTGATCCAACCGCGTTTGGATCTTGCCGGTTTCTATCGCTGGCGTGGCCTGGGGGACGAGCTGCTCAACTACCGCCCCGACTCGGATCACAACGGTCTGATCAACACCAATGCCTTCGGCGAGTTGACCGGCGGCAAGTATCAAGAGTGGCAATTGGGCGCCAATCTGCAGATTCCCATTGGATTCCGCCGTGAGTTATCGCTCATCCGCCACTACCAGTTGTCATTGGCTCGCGAACGGGCACGGATGCAGGACTCCGAGCTGGAAGTCTCGCACCAGTTGGGGGACGCGATCCGCAATCTTGACGGCAACTACGATCTTGCTCAATCCAACTTCAATCGGCGAGTGGCTGCCGAGAAGCAGGTCGAGGCGGTTAAGGCTGCGTTCGAAGCCGACACCGTGACGCTCGACCTGCTGCTCGACGCGCAGCGCCGCCGTGCCGACGCCGAAGTTGCCTATTACCGCTCGCTGGTCGATTACGTTCGCGGCATCCTGTTGGTGCATTACCGCAAGGGTTCGCTGCTGGAGTACAACGGAGTCTACCTGGCGGAAGGTCCTTGGCCGAACAAGGCGTCTTTCGATGCCGCGGCAATGGCCCGAAAGCGTCACGCCAGTGAACACCTGAACTACGGCTTCACGCGGCCGAGCGTCGTCTGCCAGGGTCCGGTGCTCCAAAACAAGGAAGATGCTGAGCTGAGCGAAGCGTCGTTTGATATGTCGCTGGACGAAATGCCGCTCGATGGCATGCCCAGCGAGCGCCATGAAAACGTCTCGCCCGAGGAACTACCGGCGCCGATGTCGTCACCGATGCCCAGGCGGATTCCTGTTCCGAAGGCAACTCTCAAGAAAGCGTCGGCTCCGCAGAGGATGCCGAACGGTCGGCGATCGCGCCAGGTTCGACCGTCGAAGTCCGATGGGGAACGGCGCCTCACAGCGAACTTCCAGCAACCCCAGCCCGGACCGGCGACAGTGCAGGCGGGCGACAACTTCGAGTGGGGTGAGCTGGGGCTGGATGCGCCTGAACCGCAGTCGCGACTGAAGGCACCGGCCAGCCGGCTCAAAGTAGCGCCAAGCGAGCCGAAAGTTGCGATCAAGCGAGCCGCCTCCGAGGAGCCCCCCGTTCCAACCAAACCGGCCGAGGCCGAGACCCTCAAGCCTGTACCGGTGGCGCCGGAGTCTGCTCAGCCAGAGCGCAGCCCGCCGCCGGTTGATCCCAACGTTCGCCCGGCGTCGCAGATCGAGTGGAAATCGACGGACGCGCGCGGCGGCGCATCGGTCAGCCCGGCCGGGGGCTGGAAGGCCGCCCGTCGCTAGAGTGCCATGCTACAATCCGGGCTATGCCCCGCTTCGTCTTGCTCAAGCACGCGTTCCCCGACGATTGTCCCCGAGCGACGCACTGGGATCTGATGCTTGAATCCGACTGCACGTTGCGCACTTGGGCGCTTGAAGACGAACCATCCACCGGCGTCGAGACGTCCGCCATGCGGCTTGCCGATCATCGGCTTGCCTATCTCGATTATGAAGGAGAGGTTTCCGGCGGGCGCGGCACGGTGACGAGGGTTGACCAGGGATCGTTCGCCGTGATTCAGGAAGACGCAGGGTCGCTGCAAGTGGCACTGTATGGAGAGCGACTTCTCGGCACGGTGACTTTGACGCGGCGGAAATTCGATCAATGGCGACTGGTCTTCGCGGCCGGCAGGGCTGCGGATTCACCCGCTTTCTGAGCCACGATGGCCGGCGATTTCTTCCACTTGGTTCGCGTGAAGTCGTGCAAATGGCGCTTGCGGCCGGCGATGAGCAGCTCCCCCTCGCCGAGCTCGATGGCTTCAAGCTCCACGTTTCGTCTGCTCTCTGCTTTTGGGTCGTTGAGCGTGATGACAGCGACCGGGTCCCCCGCCTGCTGCCGCCAGACAAGCTGCAAGTCGAGTTTCGCCGCTGCCTGCCCAACCGGCGCGAGGACCCGGCTGATCGGCACGCGCAGAGAGCCAAGACTGGCCCGACGGAAGCGTAATGCGATCTCGTTCGGAGCGCTTACAAATACGTCGCACGAGAACGACACGACCGCGTCGATTTTGTCGGTCTTAAGCCGGCAGGCAATCGTGGCCTCGCCGGGCTGGATGGCAACCCGTGGATCCCGCACCTCGGGTGGAATGACATCCGGCAGATTCTCGGGTACATCAACCGCCAACCAGCCATTGATTTGCTCCGCGGTGAACACGATCTGCCAGCGTTCATTTTGCTCGACGTCGCTGACAAGCGCCGTGGCCTGCTGCAGGAACTCCTCGCTGGACTGCTTCTGACTGGCTGGATCGCGGGCAAGTGCCTGCTCGTAGAATTTGGGCGTGGCGTGCGTCGCTCGGTGTACAGCGAATGCGCCGATCCCGAGGATCATCGTCAGAACCGTGACCGCGACAATAAGAACAGGAACGGCCTTGCGCACGGCCACCATCCTTTGGACCCAAGTAAAGCGGCAGGATGGTAGGCGGATCGCAGGAAGAGGTCAATGCAACTGACCGCTAGCAACTCTTCATTGGAACCGCAGCAGGGCGTAATTCTTCTTGCCGCTGCGGAGGACCATGACGGTTTCGCTGGCCAGATGCTGGGGACCGAGCTGGACTTTGATGTCGGCGATTGGGCGGTTGTTCAGGTAGGCGCCCCCCTGCTCGACGGTGCGGCGGGCCTCGCTTTTGCTTCTGCCCAGGCCGGCTTCCACCAAGGCATCCACGATGTTGAGCCCCGCGCCATTGAGCCGATCGCGGGGCAGTTCTTTACTGGCGACATCGGCGAAAATTTCGCCAAGCTGGGCGTCGGACAACGGTTCGATCACAGCACCGAAAAATATCTCCGT
>SXHT01000366.1 GCA_005773095.1 Planctomycetaceae bacterium | reverse complement strand
CCAATAGCAAACCCCTGAGGCGACCATGAAGCCATACAGCTCCAACTATTGCCGCCTGTTATTGAGTCTCTGCGCCATCGCCATGCAAGTTACGGGACTTCAGGCGGAACAGCCGGATGCTCGGCTTGATGGTCGCGACGGGCGCAATCTCGCGCTCGACCAGTTCCGCCCCAGGCCGATGCTGAATGTCCCGGAGCATCGTTTGACGCGGGCTGGGTTTCCCGTGGTCGACGTGCACATGCATCCGCGCATTCGCTTGCGCAGTTCACCTGAGCTGCTGGAGGCGTACGTCAAGCTGATGGATGAGCAGAACATCGCCGTCAGCGTCAGCCTCGACGGCAGCCTGGGCGAGGCGTTCGTTGAGCATAGCGACTATCTCTGGACGAAGTATCGCGATCGCTTTGTGATCTTCGCGAACATCGACTGGCGCGGACAGGCCGCGGAAAAGGACTACGCGAACTGGGATTGCCAACGTCCCGATTTCACCCGCCGCATGACCGCGGAATTGGCCCGCGCGAAACAGCGAAACGCCAGCGGCCTGAAGATTTTCAAGGACTTCGGGTTGGAATACTGCAATCCCGATGGATCACGGATAAAAATCGACGATCCGCGCTGGGACCCGATCTGGCAGTCCTGTGGCGAACTGGGTCTGCCGGTGCTGATGCATGTGGCCGACCCCAAGGCGTTTTTCCTGCCGATCGATGAAACCAACGAACGTTGGGAGGAACTGCGCCGACATCCCGAGTGGAGCTTTCATGGTCCGCAGTTTCCGCAGTACGACGAGCTGACCGCGGCCTTTTTGCGAGTCATCGAGCGGCATCCCAATACGACGTTCATTGGCGCTCACATGGCCAGTTGCGCAGAAGATCTCGAAGAATTGGGAACCTGGCTTGACAAGCATCCGAATCTTTACGTGGACCTTGCCGCGCGGATTGCCGAGCTCGGCCGCCAGCCGGTGACCGCACGCAAGTTCTTTGCCAGGTTTGCCGACCGGATTTTGTTCGGCACCGACGGCCCGCGCACGCCCGACCGGCTGCTGCTCCACTGGCGATTCCTGGAAACGGAAGACGAATACTTCCCCTACGCCGAGAACGAGTTTCCACCCCAGGGCTTTTGGCGGATCTACGGCATCAACCTACCCGAGGAAGTTCTGCGAAAAATCTACGCGCAAAACGCCGCACGGATAATCCCCGGCGTGCAAGAACGACTGCATCGGTCTCGCGAACTTCCCGCCCGGTAACCGTTCCCTGGCAAAGAGAGGGGGGACAGGCGCATTTTCCCGGGAAACACGTTGGTCGGCCATCCAACAGGTCGATGCACCTCTCGCGAAGTCGCCGGGAAAATGCGCAAGTCCCCGGCCCGTGGATCACTCCGCGATAGCGGAAAATGCCCGCGAGGCAATGTCGCAATTGGCGGATGGCTGGCCATCTGCGGGCCCGTGCGCCGGCAACCGCCGGATCATCGTTCCTGGCTTCAGCACACCGCCTTGGAGCACGGAAGCCATGTAACCGCATCGCCCGACGATCGCTTCCTTGAGGCGGGGGTCGATCTTGTCGAGGACGTAGCATGGCTTGCGGGGCGCCTCCAGGCGAATCAGCACGTCGCCGGCTTCAAGAATTGTGCCGGGAGACATTCGCTGCACCATCAGTCCCGAGACGGTCAGATTCTCGCCCGCCGTGCCCGGTTCGAGGGGAAATCCTTCGGTGACCAGGTCGCGAAGAATCTCCTCGTCCAACAGGCTCAGGGCCCGGTCGGGTCGTACGTGCTTTTGATGTTCGTGCCGATCTCCCTCGATGCCGTCTGGCGTCACGGCGGCCGAATCCAGCGGCCGCTTGGGAACGCCTCCTTGTGAAGTGCAGACCGCGATGATCCGACCCGAGGCGATTTCCGCGACGTCTCCGTGGCATGGCGCAGCACTCAAACCAGTGGGGTCAATCTGGGTCACGACTTTGCCTCCTTCGATTTGAGCAGCGTCAACAGCATTGTGACGGGCGACCTGGTGGAGATGCTGTGCGGTAGTAGGGCCGGCATGTGTACCCAGGTGCCTGGACCGGCGTCGATCTTGTCGGGACCCAGCGTGACGCGCGCTTCGCCTTCCAGAAAGTGCATGATGGCGGGCATCGTCGCGGTATGCTCCGAAAGCTCTTGGCCGGCGCTAAAGGCGAACAACACGACCTTCACATGGTCGTCGTTGTGCAGCGTGCGACTGAGAGTACCGTCACTCGGCAACTCCACAGCCGTGGCAAGTTGCGAAACCAGCGTATAGGGCATGGTCGCCGTCTCCTTTAATCATGAAGTCTTTCGGGCGACCATCATGACGGCCCCCAGACACGACGCGTGCCTGCGGAACGCGCGTCGCATTTCCAACATTCGAGTACGCGCCTCACGGTCCCGCGCGGCGCGCCACATGAACCGCAAGGTGTTCGCGAGCCCTTCGTCGGCAAGTAATCTCCGCGGTTCCAATAGATGGATTCATTTGAGTTCTGTTCGTTAGGCGAAAATTCACTCTGGCTACTGGGTGGAGAGACTCACCAGACAGCCGCTGCAGTCTTCGGAAGTCTCGGCGACGCGAGCTTCAAGCGGCGTTGTGGGCGCAGCGACCCCCAATCGCCTGCGGTCGACCGGCAGCAGGGCGGAGAGCAGCGCGCCTGCCGCCGCATACAGGCCGCGTTCCGAGTATCTCCGTAGGGCTTGAGCATACGACGACGCCCACCAGCTCAAATGGTCGCGAACAAACGCCACCCGACCTTCGTGGCACGTCGCAGCGCGATCGAGTTCGCAGGGATCGTCGCGACCCTCCGCGGCGGCCAACCGTTTCTTGAGCAGCAAGAACGCGACGAATTCCAATTCCAAGGCGATGTGATCGGGACGCTCGCGAGCCGGCGAGCCCGGCTCCAATCCAAACGCCCGGTAGAACCCCGCGATGTCAGCCATCTGTTGCGACCGAAAGAAAGTATCTTCGATTTGATGGAACTCCGTTTCGTACGGGGGGCATTCTCGATTCATGATGAAGCCAAACGTGCGGACATACTCTTCGCGGAGTTCGCTTTTCGGCCGGGCCAGTTCCGCCAGCAGCGGTCGGGCGTTCAATTGATCGACCGGCAGTTCGCCGAATCCCAGCGGCAGCGGCTCGTCGCCAAATTCTTCGCGGAGTAAATCGGCGGCATCTTGCACGATCTGCCGGCTTGCGGGATCACAAACAGTCGCCCCACCTGGCGACGATGGATCGCTCAGCACCGCCGCCAAAAAGCGATAGAGCGATTCGACGGCCAGATCAATGGCCTCATCGTACGGACCCGTCGCAACAGCCGTTGGGTTTGATGCGGTAGTCATGGGGTGGTCCACGTTTCAAAGAACAATGCGTCTATCGAGCAGGGTCTATATTGAGTTGGCGTGCTTTTCCTTGGGACGCTGCATGACCGGCTCATCGATGGTCACGCGGACAACTTCCTTGTCGAACTTGTTGAAACCGATGATCGTATCGTTGAAGAGCTCCTGAACTTTCTCTTCGCCGTTTGGCAGCCTGACGGGAACCTCAGCGACCTTCGGCCCCCGTTCAATCTTGAAACGGTACAGAATCTGTCGCTGCGCGCGGAATAACTGCAGCACGGCCAAGAGCTCGCGATCGGGGCACGAGTACTGCTCGATCGCATGTTCCACCCCCGGACCAAACATCTGCTGCAGGTAGCCGCGAGGAACCCACCGCGGTGGAATATAGTAGCCGTTTGGCTCGGTGCCGAACTGCGGATAGAGCGGCAGCGCCACCTGCCGTTCGCGAATCAGGAAGTAGAGCGGGTTATCGGGCCTGGCCAACCATTTGCCGTCATCGCCCACCGGTACAAGTCCCTGCAGGCGGATTTTGCCAACGCAGACCGACATGCACCGGGTCTCAACTGGCGCGCCATCGGGGCAGAGGTCCGGATCCTTGCCTTCAATCCGTGGATAGCAGCCCACGCACTTTTCGCTGGTGTGCGTGTTGCCGCGATACATGACTTTCTTGTAGGGGCACCCCTCCACGCATTTGCGATAACCACGGCAACGGGTCTGGTCGATCAGCACAATTCCATCTTCCGGTCGCTTGTAGATCGCCTGCCGCGGGCAGGCGCCGAGACAACCGGGATACGTGCAGTGATTGCAGATACGCGCGAGGTAGAAAAACCAGACGCGATGTTCGGGTAATTGTGAAGAACCGCTGAACTCGCCCGGCCGCCACTTGCCGCCGGTGGCGGAGTCCTCGTGCAGATTGGGGCTTCGCCACTCGGCTTCCGTCGGCAGGTAGCCGACGGCGACCTGAGGACCTTCTGGTCCCACTCGCGTCTCGGCGGCTTCGAAGATCGTCTTGCCCTCAAAGGTGCCGTACGGTTTTTCTTGTGGCTCGGCAGCACCCGCGTTCCAAATCTGCTTGCCGGGGTTGGCTTCTTCGAGCATGGCGAGCAACTTTGCGTCCCAGTTGTGGGGGTAACCGCCGAAGGGTTTGGTCTCGACGTTATTCCACCACATGTATTCCTGGCCGCGCGAAAACGTCCAGGTGCTCTTGCACGCCATGGTGCACGTCTGGCACGCAATACAGCGGTTCGTGTTGAACACGAAAGCGAACTGCCACTGCGGGTGGCGTTCCTCGTAGGGATACGTCATATCCCGTCCCAATTGCCAGTTATAAACCTGTGACATGGCTCGTTCCTTTAAGCTCGCTAATGGCCGTGAATGTTCAGTTTTAACTGCACAAGGTTGCTCTGGTCTTCGCCGTCGCACTCTTCGTCAGGCTCCGCAATCGTTTCCCGAAAGCGGAGCACGCCAGTTCGCCCCACAAGCGCTGACACCTGCTGTCGGACGAAATCGTCGCCAAAATATTCACGAAGTTGGACGAGTACCGGATAGCCTGGGTTGTGAAACAGACTCACAAGCTGCGCTTCGTCCCAACCCATCCAAAGAAACTCCTGCAACATGCAGTCCAGCATCACAATGGGATCGCCGGCGACCGGTTCGGCCATCAGTTCGAAAGGATCGTCCGCCTCGGGCGGGCGGTCGAGCGGATGGACCTTGGCGACGAAACTTGATTCTCGTGGTTCCATCTCTAACCCTCGATGCGGACATATCCGCCAGTGAGATAGGCTTGATTCTGCGGCGTGTCGCTATGAGGGCCGACGGCAACGGTGGCCGGTTCCCAGGTTCCCTTGGCGCCCGCGCCCCCGTCCTCGGCCTTCACAATGCGGACCAGCGTTTCCTTGGGCACCGTGTTGACGGCGTGGTTATCGGCCTCGCCGCCGAACATGAACGCCATCTTCACCTTGGCCTTGTGAAATAGTGTGTCGGTCTGGTGCATGGGCATCAGCCAGTTACGCGTGCAGGACTGCTGAGCGCCGTAGCGCAAATTGGCCTGATAACCGGTGTCTTCCGAGCGGGCCCGGCCGTCGGGCCGCGTCTCATGGGCAAGGACTGATTTCTCGGTGGCGATGTAGGGAGCATGTTTGGTCATCACCACGCCGCGGGGATAACTGGTGTTGAAGACCACGCGAACCATCAATCGGGCAACTTTGTAACGTGCCGGATCGTTCTGCCAACCGCTGAACGGCCGGTCAGCCGGGTTCGAATCCACATACACATAATCGCCGGCGTTAAGGCCCAACTCTTGAGCGTCGTCGGGGTTGACGTGCAACTGGTGATCGCCAAAAAACGGCAAACGCTTGTCCTGGCGATAGGGGTCGCCAAAACTCGAGTCCCAGATGTTGTGCCAATCGACGTTGGACCACGACGAATGAACGCGGTGCCGGGTCTTCGGCGTGAGCAAGTAAAAGCGGAAGCCTTGTTTCCAAAGCGGGTTTTCGGTCTGCTTTGCTTCCTCCCACGCCAACTTGATGTTGCGAATCGTTCGCTCGTCCCAATGCATTGCCTCGCGCGCAATGCCGAAGTCCTCGGGCCGGATCAGTGGGTTGGTGCTGACGATCACGTTCGGCAAATACGGCGTCGCCTCGGGGCCTTCGCGATGCACGATAAAGTTCTCGCCGTGAAGAATCGCCTCGGGAATATCGCAGTACGCGTTGAGTCGTCCGGTATCGGTCCAGAACGGCAACCCATCCTGAATATTCTCGTAGAACGGAATCCGCGGATAGGTGCGGAACAGCATCAGCGCCACGCCTGGGTCGCCGAACTTGCCAGCCAGGATGTCATCGACCTTGTACCCACGGGTCGTGGTCGAGCCGTCAAAGAGCCGCTGGATGTAGGTCTTTACCCCCTCCGCTTTGTCGTTGAGGATAAACCGCCAGTAATCGGCAAACCGCTCGTCCCCCGTTTCCTGCGAAAGCGCCGCGGCGGCCTCCGCCAGGATGTGGACATCATCTTTCGTTTGATAGAGAGGTGGTATGCCCCCCTTCCAGATTTGCAAATAGGGGTTGGAACACGAGGCGGTGACTTCGTAGGTCTGAAACTCCATCCAGGTGTTCGCCGGCAAGATCATGTCCGAATACTCGCACGTGCTGGTCATCTCCACATCCTGAGAGATGATGCAATCGATCTTCGGATTGGTGACGAAAAGCATTTCGTAGGCATGCTTGGCGTTGTTGAACAAGTTGACGTTGGCGAACCAAAGGAACTTGGTCGGGGTGGGCATGTGCGTCTGCCCTGTAAAACACTTTCGCCCATACTTGGGCGTTTCCACAATCAGCGGCCGTTCGCCGTGATTCCAATAGGCAGGCTCCTCGTCCTTCGTCGTCTTATTGACGCTAATGTTCTTGCCGTCAGTTTTGGGATCCAGGTCGATATTGAACGGATCTTCCGCAACCCAGCCCAGGAAGCCGGGTCCGGTTTCTGGCGATCCCTGAAAGAGCGCCGCCTTGTAGTTTCCGGCCCAGGTGAAACATCCGGCTCCGGGCCGGCCGAGTTGACCGGTGAGCATGATCGGCAGGTATTGAGCACGATTGGTCAGCGTGGCGTGAAACCAGTGGTTGATTCCCTCGCCGACGTGAATCGCCACGGCATGTCCGGCCTGCGTGGTGTCCCAGATGTCCTTGGCCAACCGCTCGATCAGCGCCTTGTCCGCGCCCGTGATTTCCGCGACGGTTTCCAGGTCGTAGTCTTTCAGGTGCGTCTGATATGCATTCCAGAGCGAGATGACCTCAACCTTGTTCCCATCCAAAAGCGTGATTTCGCCCCGATAATCCAAGGCCGGCGAGATACCAGATTCCGTCATTCGTGGTCCCATTTGGTCACGCGTCAGCGGACGGAGCCGTTTCGCGCCTTCGTCATAGACAACGAAATCTCCAACCGTGGCGTACTGCTCGTCGGTGAGGTGTTGTTGCGAGTACGAGGGTCCCTCCTTTTCCAGACCCGGCTTGTAATTCTTGAATACCTCGGCCGCTCGCAATCGTGTTAACGTGTCGGTGCGAATCAGCGTCGGAAAATCGGTGTATGCCTTGATGAACTTCTCGTCGTACCACTTGTTGTCGAGCATCAGCCTGGTCACCCCGAGGAACAAAGCCGTGTCGGTGCAACCCGGCCGGACTTGAATCCAGTAGTTGGCCTTGGTCGAGGCCGGCGAGTACTCCGGGGTGATCACGACTATCCGACCCCCTCGTTCCATCATTTCGATGAACCAGTGCGAGTCGGGCATCTTGTTCTCGACCAGGTTCTTGCCGCACTGGATATGCAACTTGGCGTGCCGCATGTCATTGAAGTCGCAGTCGGCGGCCTGCAAGCCATGCACAAACGGATGCCCGGGAGCCTGATCGCCATGCCAGGTATAGTTGGACCACAAACGACCACCGAGGCACTCCTTCGGATCGAGCTTGCGGACGATGTTGTCGAGCAGGGCAAGCATATTGGACCAGCGATACAGTCCGTACTTGCCCATCACGCCGAGCAAGCCCATGCCTCCGCGAAGTTTGCACGTCCTGGTTCCGGCCCCGTGGCAAGCCTCGATCATCTCGTGTTCATAGCCGTCTTTTGCCAGCCGGGCGGCGCCTTCTTCGCCGCTGTACGTCTTGGCGATGGCAACGACTGCTTTCGCGTGATACTTGTACGCCTCGTCCCAACCAACCTTGACGAACGTATCGGTGCCGCGAGAGTTGAACCTGTACTTGTCGCGCAGGGTGGCGTCATCGGATAGGGACGGAAATCCGTCGTCGGCCCATTCTTTCCAGCCCTTACGGATCATCGGTGTTTTCAGGCGATACGGGCCGTACACGCGTCGCTGTTGCGTAAAGCCTTTGGCGCAGCCGCGCGGGTTCCAATGCACCGTGTCGGTATTTCCATAAAGGTCTTTGCACTTCCCCCCTTCGTAAGCCTGTTCGGAGCGAATGACCACCCCGTTGCGCAGGAACGCCCGCATCCGACAGTTGTGCGTGTCATTCGGAGCGCACACCCAAGTGAATGACTCATCGGTGCGATATTGATCGCGATAGAGTTCCTCCCATCCGCGGTTCGGATAGATTCCCAAGGGGTTTTCCACGCTGAGCGGTTCGAAGGCGAGTAGTTGGGGCGCCAGCAGGCTTGCTCCGCCGACTCCGGTCGACCGTAGAAAGTCTCGTCGGTTCATGGCTTCCGCTCCGTTACAGACGTCACTCGAGAGAGAGATCTTGCCAAATCGAAATCATTTTCTGACCACCGCGGTCATGCGCTGCGCCATCCCACAATGCGAAGGCGGCTGAGTATGGCTTCCCGGGAATGAGTGACAGGCCCGCGTTGCCGGGTGCGTTTAACGTCCGGTACAAGACGACGCTCCAGCGGCCGTCCTTCCAGTTGGCGTCGCTCGTCACCAGTTGCGACGCCTTTGGACGAAACGTGATGCTGCCCGGACCCTTGGCTGTGAGGTTGGACCCGCTAATCTCGCGGACCGCAAGCGGGTTACCGGCGGCGTGTGCCGTGATGAAGTCGGGCAGCGGTTTCCCCTTGGCAAGCTCTATGTAAATTGGGGATTCGAAGGGATACTCATCCGACTGCCACTGTGATTCTCCGCGATCGGCGATCCCGCCGCGCCATTGCCACAAATCAACGAACGAGTTGCCCGCTCCCATTCCCAAAAACGGCTCGGCTCCGGCGGCGGAAAGCTGCATTGCGGCAAGATCCTCGAATTCGTCGGGATGCACCGCGCTTCTGTTCTCGGTGACGTCGGCCCAAGCGAACCGCACGGCAATGGTCTTGCCGTCATGGACGGCTTGCACGTGCAAATCGGGCCGCGCGTTATCGCGCCACCACAAGGGCATCGTGCGAATCGCCGTTTCCGGAACCGCTCCCCACGCATCCTTTTCGTCGCTCGCCGGCAATTTGGGGACCCGCCTGGCCAGCAGCGTCTCACGCTTGAGTATCTGCGCCTCGCGGGTCGCCTCGTCGGACATCGAACGAATGAAATGGACCAGGTCCACGATCTGCTCGGGCTTCAGATTGCCGCCGCTGCTGGGCATGGGCGTGCCTGGCATTCCCAGGTGAATGCGCCGATAAAGCGAAGCCGGATCGTGCCCCCCCTTGAATACGCCCCCCAAGAAATCGCGCGGCTTCGTGGCTAGTCCTTCGGCATCAACCATCACTTGCGCTCCGTCTCCGCGGCCTTCCTTGCCATGGCAGGCGTGACAACTTTGCTTGACGTACAGCTCTTTGCCGCGGGCAATGGCTGCCTCGTCCGGCATGTCGATCTTGGGCAATTCGGAAAGCTCGCCTGGTTCTGTCAAGTTCGCCACGGTGGCGTCAACGTCTGCTTCATCGACTTCTTCGTCTTCGTCTTTGAGGCGCTGGATGGTGTCTTCGCGGAGACCCACTTTGCGTAGCCGCATGACTTCCCCGACGAGCAAGCCGATCTTCTGCTCGCCGAGATGCGGCCACGGTGGCATCGACGAACCTGGCATTCCACGCACCAGAACCGCGCGCACGTCTTCGTCGGTCGGAACCGTGTTCGTGGTGCTGACAAGTCGAAACCTGCCAGCTCGAAAATCACGCGGTTTGGGAAACAGCATGGCAGCGGCGATCCCCTTACCGTCCCCCTTCTCGCCGTGACATGCTGCGCAGTGCTGGGCGTACAGCTCGGGGCCCGTTACCGGTTGCTTCGCCGGCGACGGAAGTTCGTCCGCGGCCGAAGCTGAGTCAGCAGCAACGCTGGCGGAGCGACCGTCGTCGGACGACCGGGCCGCTTGCGTTTCCGCGGTCGGCTGCCTGGCCGCAGGCTCGCAGCCGCCGCTCAACCATGTGGGTGAAGCGGATAACGCAGCCGCCATGATCCACCATTGCCATCCGCTCCCCCCGTTCGCTCGCCATTGGTCCTTCATGGATCGAACCTCCTCTTGGTGCATGCATCTCGAATCGCTTCCCAGTCCCCTGGCACGATTGCTCCCGAACTTCACGCGCCACCAACGATGTGTGCGAACTCGGTGGCATTAAACGCACGCATTGTGCGAGTACGCACACAGCCGCGGCTTCCCAGTTTGAGCAGCAACGTGGCGGCCGCGGCGTCGTCGGGCGCGGTAAAGACAATCGCGCCGTCGATCTCACCGAGGGTCCAAAAGGCCGATTCCACGGTGCCGCCCGCTGCCTCAACGTCACGGCGAAAATGGGCCTCCCGCTGGGGAGAATCCTTGATTGCACGGATCCCTTCGGGGGTGTAGCTGATGAGCGATAGATACCGAACCATCGCAGCTCTCCTTGTTTCTGGGCTACACGACGCACGAGGCCCAAGCGACATTCGCCCGAGCTTGACTTTCCGGCCTTTCCTTGCGGCGGCCGGGCATGGTTCAGGCGGAGAGCAACTGCCGCGCCACTGCCAACTTTTTTCGTCGTGAGGGCAAATTGGATCGGTACATCCAATTTGCTAGAGAAGATTTCGTCGTGGAAGCTCCAGCCGCTGAAACCTCATGTCCAGCGCTGCGGGCTGATTCCCGGCGCGTGCCGAGCCATGTTGTCGGGACGATTCGGCAGGTCGTAT
>SXHT01000365.1 GCA_005773095.1 Planctomycetaceae bacterium | reverse complement strand
GCCATTGCCGACCAGAGCCGCACGATCCGTGTGCCGGTTCACATGATCGACGCCATGACCCGCGTGCGAATCGTGACTCGCGATTTCGTGCAAGCAATCGGGCGCGAGCCAAATGTCGAAGAGGTGGCGGTGCGTGCCAAGCTCTCGATCGACGATGCTCGGTGCATTATGAAAATGGCCCATCAGCCGCTCTCGCTCGACCAACCCGTGGGCGATCACGACGACAGCTACTTTGGGGAGTTCCTGCAAGATCATCGCGAGGACGATGCCCTGTACGACATCAACCAGCAGATGCTCAAAGATCGGATCGCCAACGTGCTCAACCGGCTGACCCATCGTGAACGGGAAATTCTAAGGCTGCGTTACGGGCTGACCGACGGCTACGCCTACACGCTGGAAGAGGTTGGCAAGATTTTTAGCGTCACCCGCGAGCGCGTTCGGCAGATCGAGGCCAAGGCCGTCCGCAAACTGCAACAACCGGTTCGCAGCCGCGACCTGGCGGGCTTCTTGGACTGTGTGAACGAGCCGCAGGGCGAGTTTGTGGCCAGCGAATAACGGCGTCGTTGATGCCTGTTGATGCCTGCTGTCGTGTGGCTGGCATGATCATCGCATCAACGAAGGGCCCCGTGGCGCGGCAAGCTCCTTGAACGATTTTTCCGACGCTATTGCCGGCTGACCTGTCCCGTGGCGGGAATAATGGCGGCGTAGCGGCTTTGAATCCAGCCGCCGACGGTCCGCAGCGCGACGGCCGTGCCTTCGGCGTTCCACTGCCGAGTCGAGCGTTCGTACGGCGGCTCTTGGCAGAGACGCAGATGGGGGAGCAGATCGACATAGGGGACCTGCCGATCGCCGGCAAACGTGGCTAAACGGCGCTGCGGCAACTCAAGGTCGATCTGCTTTTCGGCGTAGCCCATGCGGCGGCAAAGCGTTTCCAGCAAGACGCGGTTCACTTGGAATTCACTCGGCACCAGCACCAGGGCCAGATCGACCTGCGACCGCTGGCAGTTGCGAACCAGACCGTCGAGATGTTGAAGCGCCTTCTGCCAGCGACCGTCCGTGGACCCATCGACCGGCGTTCGGCAGACCGACAGCTCGCGTCCCGTGACGCGCAGATAGGAATCTGCATCGCTGAACGGAGCCGATTTCGCCGGCAGAGGTTTTGCAAAATGTCGAGCCAGCGTCAACCGGCTGAGGTGAAGCGAATGCCAGTCAAACCATTCCCAGCCCGCGCTTTCGGCAAGGATGTCGTCGCCGACCGAGATAAAGGTGAGCACCAGGTCCGGCCGACAGTCGATGACGCGCTGGGCAAGGTCTTGCGCGTACTCCCGGGGGCCCACGTTGGGCACGCTGAAATTGGTCACTCGCACGCCAGGCACCAGCACTTCCAGTTGCGAGAGTGCGCCGTCGTTGCGGATGCTACCGAAGGTAACTTCGTCGCCAACAATCGCCACATGAAAGCGGCTACCAATGTCAACGCTGGCCGGCCTGCCAAGCATACCGGCCGAGGCAAAGGTTGCTTGCCAACGGCGGGACGTGATTGCTTGACACCACGGGCTGTCGACAATTAGCGCATAGCCACGCAGCGACAATTCGCGGGCGACGGCGAAAGCCAGGCTGTAATACACGACCGCCGCACTGCGACGGAGAATCTTCCTCTGAGCCAATCGCTTCCATGTTTCCAACACCTGCGGATTCGCGGCGATTGGCAGCAACATGAACGAATACCAAACGCTGACCGCCGCGGCGAATGCGTACGGCGTGCCCAAATCGGGGCCTGGCACGAGTGCCGCCAGGTAGCAGACAACCAGGCCCACAAACATCGTGCGCCAGAAGCGGGTGCGGCGGAAGATGTTTCCCCGCCGGGCATGCTGCTGCTGGAACGCCTTGAGCGCAAGCTTTCCCTGCACGATGGCCGAGGTAAGCATGATCGCTCCCGCCCAACCGCGATACGCAACCGGCTCGGCGCTCAGGCATGTGAGGGCAAGAAAAATGCTGCCCATGCCAAGTTGCACGGCGGCCGTAATCAGCAGAGTCTTGAAGGGCAGCCCCTCATCAGGTCGAAAGGACCGAGAGAGTATTGCGGCCAGTCTTGAATTTGGCTGGCCGCGGAACCCTGGGCGCGCCTGGACATCGGGGTGTAGCACGTCGACCTCCGTGTAGTGATCGGCCGTCCGATTCCCGAACGATCGGGATCGTTCACGACCACTACCCTCAGAGGCAAACTTCAGTGCTGCTTAAGCGGTCGATTACGACTGCCGCTGTCTTCCTTGACAACCACCCGAAGTGAGCCGGAAAAGTACCGCAATCAACCGCCCGGTACAATGCCAACCCACTCGGTTCACTCTCGCTTGATAACGCAACCCTCACGGTTTCTCATCGACGTGGGTCCGCTAGCAAGTTGAGTGCTTTTTTCTGTCGACATCCTCCACTTTCATTTGCGGCACGACAACACGGTTGCCCGTTGGCTCCGTTGCCCATCAGCCTCTGTTTTTCATTGGACCTGCACGAGGACCGTTGAATCCGAACAACTCATGCACCTCCGAGAGGCATGACTTGCACTGCTTTTGTTTAACCTGACGGAAGACTGCCCGCGTTTTCTGCGGTTCTCATCCCCAAGCAATGTCTGCACCCATTGTTCAGACACCCGGCCCCAGGAATTATTCGCGCGACCAGCCAAACCGGCAAGCCAGGCGGTAACGCTCAATCCACAGCCGCTGCCGCCCGTGGGGGGTTGGGTTTCACGGGCCGGGGACTTGGTCACAATTTCGGCACGGAGCGAAACGCGCCGACCTGATTCTATCAGCAAGAGCGGCGGTCACATCGCTTTGAGCAACAGCAGCAGACCTGCACAAGAAATGGCGGCTCCCGACCATTGCAAGCCAACCGCCCATCGCCGGCTGCGGACGACGCACATGCCTCCCGCAATCCCCGCCAGATGCAGGAGCAACGTTGCCGAGAGGAAACCCGCGGCATAAAGAGCGGGAGCGGCCATAGCGGGCATCTCTGTTCCGTGAGCATGACCGTGCATGAGGCCAAATGTTCCGATGACAGCGGCAGCCGCCGCGAGAGGATACTTCCGTCCAAGAGCCAAAGCTACGCCAAGGATGACGGCCGAGAGGGCAATCGCATACTCAACGAGATGGAATTCGAGCCCGCTGACGCCAAGCGCACCGCCCAGAAACATCATCCCCAGAAAAGACGCGGGCAGACCCCAAATCGCTCGGCCGCCGAACTGCACGCTCAGCAGACCGACGGCGATCATGGCCAGCAGGTGGTCGAGTCCCAGCCACGGATGCGAAAATCCCGCCGCCAGTGCGCCAGCGTTGGAAATTCCGTGCTGTGGATGAGCGAATGCCGTTGAACAGGTGACGGCCAGGACACAAAGCACAAGCAGCAACGTCCGAAGGTTCATTCCCGTAAGCTCCAGTGTATCAGGCGGCTCGCGTTCCAAATCGCGGCGAGAGCGCACAACGACTGAAATCGTAACCGCTGAAACCGTAAAACTCGGACCAACAGTACCAGAAATTTCGTCTATTGGCAATGCGAGCGTTCGGCACCCCACGGCCAATCAGTTTTCCGCTGTAGGGCCGGCTGTGCCGGACGGATTCGCGCAACTTGCCCATCCACGGCCGGCAAAGCCGGCCCTGCCAGGTTGCCGAATGTAAAACACTGATTGGCCGTGTTCGGCACCCCACCGCCAAACAGTTTTCCGGAAGATGCCCGTGCCACCGTGAATTTCACTTGGAAGGCGATCCGCCAGGTCGGCGATCCTGCACAAGTCGAGGACCGCTTGAAAGCGGTGGGAGGATTTCCGGCGGCACAGTCGCAGCCCGGCCAGTCCCGAGCGAATGTTTTCGCGCATGTTCAGATTCGGCCAGAGAGCCAGGTCCTGGAATGCCATCGCGACGCCACGCTCGTGAGGCGGACAAAGGATGCATCCTGCCGTGGACACGCGTTTCGACCCGTGTGCGGGGGATGGACTTGCTACGGCTTCTTTTTCAGGTTGATTCATGGATAAAGATTATGCGGCATCGATCGCGCAGCGGCGAGTGGTTTGTCGGGTGACACGGATTGCCTATACTTGGGCCGTTCCTGGGGATGTTTGGCCACCGTTTTTTCGGAGAATTCGTCGATGTGCCGTTGTGTTTTGACTTTATTGGGAGCGTGGTTGTGCGTCGTCGTTACGTTTTCCTCGATCGCGATCGCGGTCGAGGCGACTCCCGAGGAGCGGATTCGGCTGCCGGAAGGGTTTCAGGTCGAGCGGCTGCATTCGGTGCCGCAGGCAGAAGAGGGGAGTTGG
>SXHT01000364.1 GCA_005773095.1 Planctomycetaceae bacterium | reverse complement strand
GGGTCCGGCGATCAGCAAGTAGATGGCGACGTGGTCGCAGACCTGGAATCGCAGTTGCAGTTTAGGAGTTCGCGCGGCATGCAGGGCGGTTGAGGCCGCGTACATCAACATCAGCGTGACGCCAAAGACGCCGGCGCTTGCCGCGCGCACCAGATTACCGGCCGCCAGCGACGATGAAAACATGCAGATCATGCCCGCCATGCTAAGCACGAGGCCGATTCCGTGCGTGATCGCGTTGACTCGTTCCTCGTGAAGTTCCTCGGCGGCCGAGCGTGTGGGCAGGCTGGGCCGCGTGAGCGCTTGGGCGACTTTCGCCGCGGTTTCCAGGCCGGGAATGCTCGGAGCCGAATCGATCGCAGGAAGCGAAAGCACGGCCGCCTTGGCGAAGTTGGTGATGCTTTCCGTCGCTGAGATCGACCGCACGCGGACACTCGCGGTGCCCCGCGCAGCAAGTGCGGAGCTGGTGAAATCGGCCCGCCGGAAGGATCCTGTTAATGATGTCATGGCTCTGACCCCTGGTGCGGCGTCGGCTTGCGCGGCTTTCACAAACGTTCGCCTGCTTGCAGAGCGTGTTGGGGGCACAATTGTTACAAGCAGGCCCGCGGTCCGCTGGGCGGGGCGAGGGGGACAAGACACATCTTCCCGGGAGCCACGTTGGGCAACCCGTCAACAGGACGATGCACCTCCCTCGACTTCGCCTGGAAAATGAGCCAGTCCGCGGCCCGTGCATCAACAATAAAAACAGCCAGCCGGAACGTCCATCCGGCTGGCTGCTACCCGCTACCCGCTACCCGCCATCTGCCATCTGCCATCTGCCATCTGCCCTTCCCTACGCGGCCGCCTTTTCGCCGAAAAGGCCCGCATTGTACGCGGCTCGCTTGATGCATCGCAGAGCTTCCACCAATTGTTCGCGAGTGTGGTTGGCCGTCAGGCTGATCCGCAGCCGCTCGCTGCCGTGAGCCACGGCTGGAAAGGGGACCGAGTTGACGCAGATGTTGGCCCGGTGCAGTTCGAGCGTCATTTGTCGCAGGATTGGCATGGAGCCGACGATGACCGGGATGATTGGGCTGGGTTGTTCACTGATCTTGAAGCCCATTCGCTTGAGTTCGCTGTGCAGGAACCGGCAGTTGTCCCAAAGCCGTTCGACCCGCCACGATTCTTCTTCGATGACCTCAATAGCTGCGGCCGCGGCGGCCGTCACCATGGGCGAAGGAGCGGTTGAGAACATGCCTGACCGTGCGAAGTAGCGAATGTACGTCACCAGGTCCGACTTGCCGGCCACAAATCCGCCACAAGCTCCGATGGCCTTGCTGAGTGTGCCGACGTGCAAGTCGATCTGGCCTTCCACGCCAAAGTGGGCCGCGGCGCCACGGCCGCCTTCGCCCAGGACGCCCGTCGAGTGGGCTTCGTCCACGAGCAACATTGCGTCGTGCTTGCGAACCACTCGAAGGATTTCGTCGAGCGGGGCAGCGTCGCCGTCCATACTGTAGATGCCTTCGACAGCCACCAGCCGGGTGCGGGCATCCTGGTTGCGTCGGAGCACGTTGTCCAGGTGTTCCACATCGTTGTGGCGGAAGACTTTCAATTGGGCCCCCGAGAGCTTGGCGCCGTCGACCATGCTGGCGTGCGAATAGCGGTCGAGGATGACCAGGTCGTTCTTACCGCAAACGGCCGAGATCACGCCCACATTGGCCGAGTAACCGGTGGCGAACACGCAGGCTTCTTCGGTCCCCTTGAAATTGGCCAGTTTGGTTTCCAGCTTTCGCGTGGTCGGGAAGGTGCCCACCAAGAGCGGCGAGCTGCCCGCTCCGGCGCCGTACATCCGGGCGGCCTGGCAAGCGGCTTCAATCACCTTAGGATGGCTGGCGAGGCCGAGGTAGTTATTGCTGGCCAGCATGATCATCCGACGTTCGCCGGCTTCGTGCGGGTAATCCACCAGGGCTTCGGCGTCGCTTGGCTCCAGCAACATCCGGCGGTAGAGGTTATGGCCTTTGGACTCGAAATGGTCCACGGCCCCGGCAAACATGCTGGCGGCAGTGCGAAAATCGACGCCGTTCTCGCGGGCACGGAGAACCTCGACCAGGGACATTTCTTCGTTATCCTGGGCTTCGATCGACTTTTTGGCTTTGACGAGCTGTGAGGCGGTGGACATGACTGGCTCCCAACGGGTAAAAGGTGGCGTGTATTTCGGTTTCGCTGGCTTTCATGCCGGCTTCTACTAGCAAAGCGGACGGAGCCGCCAAGTGTTACACGCCAGATCGACTCTGACGACCTTTGTCCCGATTCGTTATTCTAGCGGCGTACCTGTCAGGGGACTTATCAGGAGAACGGACCATGACGCCAGCCCGCGATGATCGAGACCGCAATCCCTTTCCTCCCTCCGATCCCGAGCGGCGTGCGCTGTGGGAGATGCTCGTGAATCGCGACTTTGTCTCGTTTCTGGACGCCGATTGGTCACGGATGGCCCCTGATTTCTTGGCCGAAGGGTTTTTCGGCATCGATGCGAAGAGGAGTTCCGATCCTCATCAATGGACGATCACGTTTCCGACCGTAGAGAGCTATCGCGACGAATGGTTGCGGCAAGCGGCCGAGTTCAAGAAGATTGAACTGGCGGGAACCAGCAAACTGGATTTCCTGTTCTCATGCTCGCGGCTCGAGCGAATTGAAATCAACGGGGACCGGGCACTGGCTCACAAGAAATTCGACGGCGCGGTAAAAACGCTCAGCGGAGAGGATCTCGTGCTTCGTTTTCAATCGATTTTTCAGCTTGTGCGCCGCGAAGGCCGCTGGAAGATTGCCGGCTTCGTTGGTTATCTTCCCAATCCGATGGGGTCCGAATCATGAACAGGACGAGCGCTCAGATGGATCTAGACACAACGCATCAGACGTCGGAAACGTTTCTCGGCCAATGGAAGTGTCTGGTCAGCACCACCAATTGGGAAAAAGGCCGAATCATCTGCGCGTGGCGCAGAGCGCTTGCGGAAGAAAAGGCGCCGATCGTTGAGTATTCGGACGATGCCTGGAGCCACCGCGTCGGCAATGTCACGCCGCAGCATGTCGGAAGGCTGCGACGCGTGTTTGAGCGGTTTGGCGAGTCGCGGCAAACGTACGACGGCCTTTATTGGAGCCACTTTCAGGCCGCGCTCGACTGGGAGGACGCTGAGATGTGGCTGGAAGGGGCCGTGCAGAGTGATTGGTCGGTGGCGCAAATGCGGAAGACTCGATGGGAGGCGATGGGCGCCCCGGCCGATGAAAAGCCACGCGAGGCGGACATCCCTGGCGCGGAACTGGACGAAGATGCCGAGCCGATGGCCGACTTGCATCGAGAAAACGCCCTGAAAGCTTCGCTGGACGTGGTGCGAGCAGCGGACGACGGAACCAATCTGCCGGCACCCAACGGCGACCGTTGGGACGAGGCTCAGAGTGTCCTCGATGGCGATGAAATCTCAGCAAGAACCACCGTCGAACCGGAACGGCCGTTCGCCGACTTGCCTTTGCTGCCGGCCGACGTGACCGACGCATTCGAGGCATTCACGCTCTGCATCCTGCGACATCGCCAGGCCGGCTGGCAGGAGATCTCGGTCGACGGCATGCTGGCCGCGCTCGATGGCCTCAAAGCGCTTGTCCTAGCGCCCGCAGACTAATGTGCCAGTCCCCGGCCCGTAAACGGTTACGAAAACGCTTCCAACCGGCAGACGCGGCTACTGCTTGCTCGCATAGAGTTCTGCGTATTCCAGGGTCCAGTTGTCGATCCGCGATTCGTACTCCTCGAGAGCGACTTCGACCAGGCGCTGAAAATGCGTGCGGTTGAACAGTTCTTTGTTTCGTATCGTGCCTTTGGCGGAAAGCTCCAGGACCTGCAACGCCGAGAACGGGCGAACCGTCATTTCGAACCGGCTGAAATACTCGGCCCGGCGGCCGGTTTCGACCGCCAGGTCATCGCGCGTCGCCGCGGCGCCCCAACCACGGTCGCCGTACAGCGTTTCCAGGCGGAAACCGGGAAAGTGCTTGGGCAATTGGCTGATGCATTTTTCAATGTGCTCGGAAAGTTGCAGGCGGTACTGCGAATGCAACCGTTTGCACTCTTCTTCGTTGAGTCCCCGCCCGACTTCGGCCCTCGCCTGCTCCTCCCCTCGATGCTGGCCGCGCTCAATCGCTTTTTTAAGCCGCTCTTGGAAGTCCATGTTGGATCGTTGTTGGAGTTCCGGCTTCAACCGGCAATCTGCCTGTCGGACTCAGCGTTTCAAGCGGGAGCGATCGCTATCGCTCCGACGATTCGTCAACCTTCTGCTCGGTCACCAATTGCAGCAGATCACCAAAGGTTCGCAGAGGCTCCTTGCCTTGACGCATCTTGTCGGTCAGATGCGTTGCCGGAATCGCTTTGAATTTCGGCCTGCCCTGGGTGGGAGCGGCCGGGGTTTGCTGGGCCACGGCGGCGCCCGCCCGTTCTGGTCGCTTGCCGCCGCGGCCACCACTGAAGCGCTGCGCAGGCTTGCGGCCGGGCGGACGTGGCGTGCGATCCAGCGGTGGAGGCACTTGGGGCGGCGCAGCCTCCCGTGGTACCTGCGGCGCCGGTTGAGCCGCAGCGCCATCCTTGAGGCCACCACCTCGGATGCGCGGTTTGCCGTCTTGTTTCTTGCCCTTCGCGGGCTGTTTTCGCGACTGCGGCTGCGGTTGCCTCTGCGTGCCGGGAGCAACCATCGAAAGGGAAACGCGGCGGCGGTTCTTGTCGATCTCGTGGACCCAGACCGTGACAATGTCGCCGACGCTCACCACTTCATGCGGATCGCGCACATAGCGGTTGGCCAATTGGCTGACATGCACCAGGCCCGTATCGTGCAGGCCAATATCAACAAAGGCGCCAAAATCGACGACGTTGAGCACCGTGCCGGCCAACTCCATGCCCGGCGACAGATCGTCAAGCTTGATCACACCCTTTTTGAAGATTGGCAGGGGCAAATCTTCGCGGGGGTCCCGTCCTGGGCGGCTCAATTGAGAGACGATGTCCCGCAACGTCATGGTCCCCGCCTGTAATTCGCCGGCGGCTTCATCGAGATTCAGCGCGGCGGTGCGTTCGGCGAGTTGAGCCACCTTTTCGTTGTCTGCGAGGTCCGCCGGCGCGGCGGAAAGTCTGGCCAGCACCTTGGCGGCAAGCTCGTAACTTTCCGGGTGAATCCAGGTGAAGTCCAGCGGATTGTCGCCGCCGGTGATCTTCAGGAAGCCCGCCGCCTGGACGAATGTTGCCTCGCCAAATCCAGGAATCTGCTTGAGTGATTCGCGCGACTTGAACGGTCCGTGTTCGCGGCGATGATCGTACACGCGCCGGGCCGTGAGCTGATTCAGCCCCGACACGTACCGCAAAAGTGCCGGGCTGGCGGTATTCAGATCGACACCCACGTAGTTTACGCAGGATTCGACCACCGCATCGAGCGACGTTCGCAAGTGCTTTGCCTTGACATCATGTTGATACAAACCCACGCCAATATTCGCGGGATCAATTTTGACCAGCTCGCTGAGTGGATCTTGCAAGCGGCGGCCGATGGAAATGGCGCCGCGCAGCGTGGCGTCGTATTCCGGGAATTCTTCCCGCCCCAGCGGGCTGGTGCTGTAGACACTTGCGCCAGCCTCGTTGACGATGGCATACGTCACGCCCTGGTCCTTGAGCTCCTCGGCCAGCAATTCACCCATCAATTCTTCCGACTCGCGGCAGGCAGTGCCGTTGCCGATCGCGACGAGCGTGAGCTGATGCCTGGTGATCAGTTCGACGAGTTTGGCCTTCGCACCGACGCGCCGCTCCGGCCGGCCGACGATATGAATCACGGCCTGGTCGAGCAGTCCGCCGAATTCATCCAGGGCGGCCAATTTGCACCCGCTCTTGAAGCCGGGATCAACCGCCAGAACACGGCGACCTTGGATCGGTGGTTGCAGCAGCAGGTTGCGCAGGTTGCGCGCGAATACTTCCACGGCGTGCGCCTCCGCAATCTCGGTTTTTTCGCGGCGGGCCTCTCGTTCCAAACTCGGATAAATCAGCCGCTGCAAGGCGTCTCGACCGCAACCGCGCAGGAAGTCGGCATGCGGATGTTCCGGCGGAACGACATACTCATCGGCGCTCCACTGCATCGCTTCGATGTCGGCGTCAATTCTTACGCGCAGCAGTTTGGCTCGTTCGCCCCGATTGATGGCTAACACTCGATGCGGTGGGACGCGCCCCAGCAGCTCGGCAAAGTTGAAATAATCGCGGAAACCCTGCGCCTGTTTTTCGTCGACATTCTCAATTCTCTGGCTGACGAGTCGGCCACTCTTGCGAAGAATCTTTCGCAAACGCTGCCGCAGTTCGGCCCGTTCACTGAATACCTCTGCCAGTATATGTCCCACGCCCAGCAGCACATCGGCAGCGGTGGGCAGTCCCTTGTCGGGATTCATGTAATCGGCCGCGCGAGCATCCAGATTGGCCGCGCTGGGCGCGCCGTTCAAGACTTCTTCGGCCAG
Source organism: Planctomycetaceae bacterium (assembly GCA_005773095.1). Taxonomy (GTDB): domain Bacteria; phylum Planctomycetota; class Planctomycetia; order Pirellulales; family PALSA-1355; genus SXHT01. Next base: position 1,970 of record SXHT01000364.1, on the reverse strand, counting down.
CGGCTCCAGCCCTCGCTCGCGCGCGGCTGTGGCTAATGTTTGCTTCTTTGGCTTGTAGGGAAGGTACAAATCCTCGAGGCGCTTGGTGCTGTCGGCAGATTCAATCTGCGCCGACAAGGCGGGCGATAATTTGCCTTGCGATTCGATCGAGCGCAGGATCGTCTGCTTGCGTTCGACGAGCAGCCGCAGTCTGCCCAGACGTTCTTGGATCTGCCGAATCTGCTGTTCGTCCATTCCCCCCGTTTGATCTTTCCGATAGCGGGTAATGAATGGCACGGTGTTGCCAGCATCGAGCAACTCGATCACGGCAGACACGCGATCCAGCGGCAAGGGAAGTCCATGAGCCAACCGACTGAGGTCGATGGCAAGAGAAGGCGTGCTAGCCATTGAGAAGACTTGGAGCGACCAAGGAGCGGTGGACGCAAACGGCAAAGTTGCTTTGACTTACTCGACCCACAGGTCGGGCAAGATAGGCTCTGACCGATGTGTTGTCAAGCATGCCACCGGTCCTATCCGATTGTTACGCCGACTTGGGATTACCTAAACTGCCAGCAGAACCAGCGCGTTGCGACTCATCGGCCTGGAGCGAACTGTGCGATTTCTGGGGATTCCAAGAAAAACCGTCGCGCTTTGCAAAATATGTCAAACCCGCAGCATGCCTGCGGTCGATACTAGGAGACGAAATAGGGTGGGCGCGATATTAGGCGCAGCGGTCGTGGCTGCGCCCAGCGGTGCGATGCTGGCAGGCCGCGGCTCTGCCAATTCCAAGGATGTCTTACAACGTAAGGATGCGTTCTATGGCTCGAAGCCAACTGAAAGTCTACTACGGTCCAGAATCCGAAGTCGCTCCTCGCCCGGCGAAGCACACGTCCGCCGACACGGTGACGATTCCGCTCGGCGAAGTCCTGCCGCTGTTGGCCGACGCCGTCCGAAGCGACCGCACGTGGCTTGGCGATTTCGACGACGACGAGATCACGATCTCCACGGATCTCTACGAAGTGATTCTGGCGTACCAGCATTTCCGCAGGCCGTCGGCCTGATGCAACTTCCCAAAAGCGACTGCCATTGCAAGCCCGACGGCCGGCCCGTTGGGCTTGCTTTGCGTTGTACCCCAGCGGCGGATGGAATTCAGCTGAGTATCGACCGTCGCAAGGGTGTGCGGGAATATCCTGCGTGGCGCGTGCTTGAACCGGTTAGTGCTCTCTCAGATCGGCTTCTTTGCGGCTATAATCGCCGTCACACGGCTCCGCCAGCCGGCCCCGTTTCGTAATTTCCCGCGAGGCCCCGAGTGCCCGACGTCTCTCCCGATTCCGATCGCAAGCCTGAAGACTCGGCGACGACCATCGACCCTCAATCGGTCGACGGGGATGACCGCATCGCCGATCTGATTGAACAGATCAAAGACTCGGCCGAGAAGCTGGCCCATGATCGCACCTCGCGGGGCGACCTGAAGATTCTTAGCCGTACCATGCGCGAGCTGAGGTATGCCTTCCGTGTCTTTTCGCCGTACCGCACGCGGCGGAAGGTAACGGTGTTTGGATCTGCCCGCACGCGGCCGCAAGAACCGACCTATCAAACGGCGGTTGACTTCGGTCGAGCGATGGCCGAGCAGCATTGGCTCGTGATCACCGGCGCGGCCAGCGGAATCATGGAGGCCGGGCACGTCGGGGCCGGGCGAGAAAACTCGATGGGGCTGAATATCATGCTGCCCTTCGAGCAATACGCCAATCCCGTAATCGCCGGTGATCCTAAACTGGTGCACATGAAGTATTTCTTCACCCGCAAACTGATGTTCGTCAAAGAGTGCGACGCCGTCTGCTGCTTACCCGGTGCTACGGCTCGAATTGCCTGATCGTTTTAACCGGTCATTGGCTCGAAATAAATGACCCCGCCTGAACCCCGCAGGTATCCCGCTCGGGACCCCGCCTCTCTAAATTCAATCTAGGACCCCGCCCGCTTCTGGGCGCGGG
>SXHT01000363.1 GCA_005773095.1 Planctomycetaceae bacterium | reverse complement strand
CTGTGAGAGAAACAAATCCATGGCTTCCCGGCCGAAGGGAAAAGCGGTCGGCAGTCAGCGGCTGGCTGAGGGGTACGCGAGGTATCGCCACACGATGAGCCCGGTCAGAACGAGCACGATGAATGTAAAGCTGGCAGAACCCAGGCGTTCTCCCCGCCCCACGTAATCGGCCATGTACTTCCTGGCCGCGATCACGATGCATGAACTTCCCTCTCCCCAGCCCCTCCCCGCAGCGTGGGAGGGAGTCGGACAGAAGGTAAATGGGGTTACGCTGCGCTAATTCACCTGCAGTTTTTTGCCTCTCGCATTCCTGGTCGCGATGCGTGAAACTTGGGTTGGGCTCGTTTTTTGCCGCGGAGGAATGGATGACGAAGCTCGCATTGTTTCCCGTGTTGCTTGCGGCGGGCTGCGTGATCGCGGGACTCTACGGCGCGGTTCATGATCAGATCTCGTACACGGTGTCTCCCGATTACTTCCATGCCTTCAAGTTCCTCCAGTTCAACGTGCCCGTCCATCTGCACAATCGCGTGGGCGCAGCTTTGGTTGGATGGCATGCCACCTGGTGGATGGGAGTTTTCATCGGTGTACCGGTGTTGCTGATTGGCCTGATCCTTCCAGGTTGGCGGATGTATTTGAGCCATTGCCTGATGGCGTTTGTCGTTGTCATTAGCACAGCGCTCGTCGAGGAACTGTTTCGCAAGGTTCAAGAAGTGGCGTCGCAATCCCAGTGGGTTCTCGATGGCAATGCCCACACATGCTAATGCAATGCGGGAGGGGTGCATCACTTGTTCCAGAACACTACTCGCTCTTCGCGTACCTTGCCGATATAAATGTCGATTGCCAACCGTGTGAACCACCGAACGGCCTTTTCATCTTGGCGCGCCCTCAATGCTAGAAGCGATTCTTGAGTTGCTCGGTGAGTTCATCCTGCAAGCAGTCCTTGAGGGACTTCTGGAAATGGGTTTCCACTCAGTCGCAGAACCCTTTCGCATACCGCCGAAACCCTGGCTTGCCGCTCTGGGCTACTTCACATTTGGCGCAGTCCTTGGTGCTCTAAGTCTATGGATGCTGCCGGCCCACTTGACGCCGCCGCCGTGGCGGATCGCCAACCTGATCGCCACGCCGCTGGCCGTTGGCGCCCTGATGGCGATCCTCGGCCGTTGGCGTGCCCGGCGCGGCGACCCTTTGTTTCGTATCGATCGCTTCTTCTACGGCTATCTGTTTGCTTTCTCATTCGCACTTGTCCGCTTCGCGTTTGCAAAATAAGTGACGCTGCTCGCCGCGGGACTACTCAGCTATGGGACGCGTGGTGTGGACGCCTGGGATGTAATCAATTGTGGCGGCTTTGATTTCGCCACGGGCCGTGAAGGTTTTGCTTTCGAATTTGCCGGTCCAGCGGTCTGCGGGGACGTATCGCACAACTCGCACTTGCGTGAGGCCGAATTGGCGGTAGATGCCCGCGGCGGCCGCAATTCTCTCATTGTGTCGAAATCCAGAATCGAGGGGCACGCCAACGACACGTTTCCGGCTTCCTCCCCCTTGCGGGGAGGACGGAGGAGGGGGTAAATCTGGTTTCATGTACCGCGACCCCGAACATCGCGATTTTGCCCGCCAGCTGCGCAACGAGCCAACCGAGCCGGAAAAGCGCCTTTGGTGGTTCTTGCGCGCAGAAAAAATGGGCTGCAAATTTCGCCGGCAAGCTGCGATCGGTCCCTACATCGTAGACTTCGTCTGCTTCGCGAAGAATCTGGTCATCGAACTCGACGGTCCGCAACATCTTGAAGCCGAAACTAAGGAGCACGACGCAAATCGAACTGCCTGGCTTAGCTCGCGGGGCTTTCGCGTGCTGCGTTTTCGCAACCACGAACTGGATGAAGGCATCCAACTTGTGGTGGAGTCGATTCAACAAGCGCAGGCCGCAAGTGAAATCCAAGACAGCCCCTTCCCCAGCCCTCCCCGCAGCGTGGGAGGGAGCAGGACAAGCGATTGAACGAGCGCGCTTTTGCCAGCCGCGTACTCAGTGAAGTCGCGTTTTCGCATCATCTGCCTCGCCACCTTGCGGTGGCGCTCGCGCCTCTTTGATTGGGTCCGCGCGCGCAAAAAAATACCGCTGCACTTGGGAAAGTGAGCGGTTTCGAACGGTTGGAATTGAGATGCGGTCGCCGGGCGCTCGTTAGCGATCGTCCTGGATTCTCGGCTTCACGCCGTACGGCTCTCAATCAAGATACCCGGGGTTTCGCTGCGATCCACCCCTGGCTACTGACTGTCGCCCCTGACCGGGGCTCTCGCGGAAAACAAAAAAAACCCGAGGTCGCTTGCGCGACCTCGGGTGGGGTTCCGCCTTGAGCCAAGATGCACCCCTCACCTCCGGCCCCTCTCCCCGGGTACCCTGTCCAGGGTGCGGGCGAGGGGAGGGATGGGTTTTTGATCGCGTGCTAGCGCACGGCTTCGTTGAGCATCTTGGTGTTGGGAACACTGTGACGATTGAGGAGTCCGTCCTCGTCCGTCTCGATAATCGTGGCCACGGGTCCGACCTCACGCACGGTGCCTTCCAAGTTACCGAGCGAGACGTGGTCGCCGGCCTGCAAGCGTTGACGCACATAGTAGCCGGCAAGGATGCCCGCCATTACGTCGCGACCGCCAAAGCCCAGGGCCAGGCCGAAGCCGATTGCCAACGCGCCAAAGGCCATCAGGATCAGCTTCTCGAGCAAGGCGAACTGGATGTTGAGCTGGTCGAACGCGGCGATGAACGTGAGCACCGCCAACACGTAGTACATGGCATTGGCCAGATGCTCGGCGTAGGTGATGCCAAGCCGGTCGGCGCTGGTCGCTACCACGCCACGCAGGAACTGGGCGACGAGCAGGCCGATCACAACCACCACCGTGGCAACCAACAGGCGCGGGATATAGCCAACGATGTTTTCCATCGCAGCGGTGACACTATCCAGGCCAAGAATATTGAAGCCCGCCATCAAGAACACGCACAACAGCAACCAGAACATAATCGCGCCGACGATTGCCGGCACATTGCGTTTGATGCCCATGTGGCTCATCGAAGCGGCCAAACCACTGCGATCGGCGGCGGTTTGCAGCCCGATCTTCTCAGCCAGCGTGGAGACCATGCGGGCCACAAATTTGGCAATCACATAGCCGACGCTAACGACGACGATCATCGCGAGCACGCGCGGGGCGAGTCCGATGATCTGGGAGTAGGCCTCCGTAAAACTTTTCACAATCGCGTCCCGCGACGTATTGACCGTTTCCACGGTCGTTTCGACGGTTCGGGTGACTTCATTGGCCATAGCTCGGTTCCTCTACTGAAACGGGGAGATGTGTTAACCGGCAACTGCCGGCTTCGCTTAGTTGGTTGCCGGTGCGTCGAAACGCGTCACACGCGGGCAACCGTTCACGGGCCGGGGACCGGCTTATTTTCCCGGCGAATTCGAGAGAGGTGTGTCCTCCTGTTTGGTGGTTGTGGAACGTGCTTCCCGGGAAAATGTGCCTGTCCCTCTCTCTTTGTCCGTGAACGGTTACACAGGCGGATTCCGCCGTGGTGGGGGTGCCCTTGGGTCCCGCCGCGTGTTGGCGCACTACTTTTTACGTTCGGGAAACTTTCCCGCAACCGTCAAACTCACCAGTCCGCAGACCGCGCGGACGAACTCGATCGCGGCGACGGGCAAGGCTCGCAGGCCGAGATCGACGACGTGCTGCGCCGTCAACGACCGGTTTAGCCGTTCGTGCAGGTCATCGTCGAAGGCCACGGGCGTCGGCGGCACATCGAGTCTGGCAAGTTGTTCGAGAAGGTCGGTAGGCATCGTAGATCTCAGGTCTCAAATTGGACATTCAGATTTGATTGGGAAACCGCTGTTGCAACTTTTCCCGCGCGCGGCTGACACGCATCTTGAGCGCGCTGGGCGTCATCTCGAAAATCTCGGCCAGCTCCTCGTAATCGTGCCCTTCGGCGTACTTGAGAATCAGGATCGCTCGGTCGTCTTCGTCAAGCGTGTCTAGCATTTTCATCAGGTCGAGCTTGAGACCATCGGCGGCGCCTGCCCGGCCCGGCTGGTTCTGGTCCCAAGAATCGTCGGGGCCCAGTGTTTCGCGTTTCTGCCGGCGCGATCGGCCGCGCCGCATTGTGAGGCAGGCGCGCACCGCAATGCCATGTACCCAGGTGGCGTACCTGGAGCGCCCCTCGAACGACTTGCGATGCAGGAACAGCCGCAAGAACACCTCCTGGGCGGCGTCGTTGGCGTCTTGTTCGTTACCCAACAGGCGAAAACAAATCCGCCAGACACGATCGCGAAACCGCTCCACGAGCGCAACGAAAGCCGGACCGTCGGACCCCTCGCGGGCTGCATCGGCGGCAAGCTCTTCGTCCGTCCGTTGGCGAACGTCTGCAATCATCGTGGTGCGGCCTTCCCTGCCGACTCTACCTTTTGGATGCCGCCGGGGCGGGCAAAGTCACGTGAAACCGGCGGAACCGTCTGCAAAATCGGTACGGATCGAACCAGAATCGGGGGGCGGGGTCAAGGCGGATGATGGTTACCCTGGTACGCCGTTCGCTTGGCTTGAACCTTCCGCGCAGCCCCAATCCCCCTATCACGCAGGTATTGTCGTGGGCAATCTCGTCGCACCAAGGCTGCCGGCGTCCATTACCACTTCAAGCCGAATTTGTCGCCGCCTGAAGACTTGCCGACGCCGCCTGTGAGGGGCGTCGTGCGCTTACTGACAGCCGGCGGTGATGTGGCAGCTTCTTCTTCCGGCCCAGCTTCGTCTTTCTTCGGCTCCGGACGGGCTTCGAGCGCTTTGAGCGAGAGGCCGATGCGCTGATTCTCGATATCGACGCTCATGATCAGCACTTCCACTTCCTGGCCTTCGCTGACAATGTCGCTGGCGCGATAGACCCGCTTGTGGGCGAGTTCTGAGATGTGAATCAGACCTTCAACTCCCGGCTCCAGCTTGACGAACGCGCCGAACTCCATCAGCCGTGAGACGGTGCCCTTCACGCGGGTGCGGGTCGCGTACTTTTCCGCTACGCGATTCCAGGGGTTCTCGGCAAGATCGCGGAAGGCGAGACCGATCTTGCCCGTTTGAGGGTCGATCTTCTGAATTTTTACCTTCACTTTTTGGCCAACTTCCAGCACTTCGCTGGCGTGGCGAATGCGGTCCCAACTCAACTGGCTGATGTGGATCAGGCCGTCGATACCGCCAAGATCGACGAACGCGCCGAAGTCTTGCAGACTTCGCACCGTGGCTTCATGAGTCTGCCCGACTTCCAGCGATTCCAACAACTTCTCTTTCGCCTCGGCCTTCTCGCGCTCCATGATCGCTCGGCGGCTGAGCACCAGATTGCGATTCTCGCCGTTCGCCTCGGTGACGACGCACGTAAACCGCTCGCCGACGAACCTGGCCAGGTCTTCCACGCGGTACATCGAAATCTGGCTGGCAGGGATGAAGCCGCGGAGTTTATTCACGTCGCATTCCAGGCCCCCTTTGTTGTGGCCGGTGACGTGGGCTTCCACAATCATGCCTTCAGAGACCTGCGACCAATCGCCCACATCCACGGCCTTGCCGGGTAACGTGAGCTCGTAGAGACCTTCGGCGGCATCGAAGCGGCTGACGATCGCCTCGACCGTGGCGCCGGGTTCAAGCGGTTCGGGGAGCGTTGCCAGCTTGATGTAGCCCTGCTTGCGGCCGCCGAGATCGAAGAACACCGAATCGCGTAACGTGGCCAGGACGCGGCCTTGCACTTTGGTTTCCGGCGCCAACTCGGTCTCAAAACCGCTCAAATCGCCGGAAAGCATTTCGTCGATCGGCAGGCCGCTGACCGCGTCGGCGAATTCCATTTCCAAGTCGGGCGTCAGCCGGTCTCGAATGTTGGGCGGTGGATAGTGCTTGCTCGGCGGTTTGGGCTTCGACTCGGTCGGCGGCCTGGCTGCGCCGGTCGGTGGAGCAGGGGGCGCAATCGGCTTCGGCGCGGTCACGGGTGGCGGCTCGGTGATCCGGGTGGATCCGCCGCGCTGCGAGCCGATCTTGATCCGGGCAGCGGTCGTTGCAGCGCCTTGCTCGGTAGGGTCTGCGGAGGCGGAATCGGTCGTCTGCGTTTCGTCGGTGATCATGGAACTCAGGAGCAGATGGTCCTTGGATACAGCGAATGAAATCAGTTTAGTCGGCGCATTATCTGCTGTACAATACGATGACGTTTCTTCGCATGGCGGTCTCACTCAACTCTGGCCGGCAGAGCCGGCCCTACGGCGGCCCGAAGAGCCGCCCCTACGGCGGTCGGCAGAGCCGGCCTTACGGCGGATAACGGATCGGCCCCGGGGCCGACGTGTCGCCTGTGGGCAAGTCACCCTGGGTCGTGCTAGGATAAACTCCGTGGCGGCATCTGGGTGGGGAGCCTGTCATGGCCATTCGGTTTCAATGCCCGCAAGGGCACTTGCTGCAAGGGGACGAAGCGCACATGGGCATGCAGACCCAGTGCCCTTATTGCGGCGTGATGTTCGTGATTCCGGTGGCCGATCCCCGGGCGCTGCTAGCGGTTTATGCGCAGCAGCAACCGGCGTTGCACGCTCCTCCGCCAGCAGCCTTTTTGCAGCCAGAAGGCTTCCTGTCGCAGACGGCGCATGACGTCGATGATTCGGCCGCCGCAGATTCGGGCCTCGGCTCCTACCTGGATCAGGTGGCAACCGGCGAAGCGGCTCATGAATCACAGATGGAGCACGTGCAACAGCCATATGTCTCCCAAGGCGTCGACCGAGAATCACCCCATGTCGACGATGGCGAATCGAGCGACGAAGATCTGTTGCATATTCCCTGTCCCAACGGACATGAGCTGGAAACGCCCTATGACATGCTTGGCCAGGAGGTGCTCTGCCCGCATTGCGAGGTCCAGTTTCGACTGCGTCATGAGGACAGCTTCGAGCATCGCGCCAAGGTAGACAAGCATTTCGAGGAGCGTGGCAAGTTATGGTTCAATTGGGCGATTACGGCGGCGGTGCTGATCGGCGGCGGGCTGCTTGCGTTGATGTTGGTGGCGCTAAACAAGTAGCGACTTCTTCGCCAACTGCTTTCTGCGACCTGCCAACCGCTCCCTACAACGGCACCGGTGTAAAGCAGAACACGGGAATCAGCAGTGACAGCCAGCCAATGACCGTGCGCATCGGGCCAAGCTTGACCGAGTCATGCCGCGTTGCTGGATGATCGATGCCCATCAACAACACGAGAATGAGCATGACGATCCAATTATAGCTGTCAAAGTACAGCATCGCGGCGATCACGGCACACACAAAACCGCGAGCCACCCAGTGAGCCCGCTTACCAAACAAGCCGTAGATCACGTGTCCTCCATCGAGTTGGCTGATCGGCATCATATTCAGGCCGGTGATCAACATGCCAACCCAGCCGGCCATCAGCAGCGGGCTGATTACCAGCTCGGTGCCGATTGGCAGCTCGGGCCTCAACCAGCGGATCAGCAGCGTGAAGATCAACGGATCGTTCACGTGCCATTCGCCAGGCAGCAATACGCGAGGCGGTGCGGGGGCGCCCGATAAGACTGCCCAAACAATAATTGGCACCGCGACAACCAGTCCTGCCAAGGGCCCCGAAATGCCGATGTCAAACAACTGCCGTCGATCCGCCTCTCGGCCATCCATCAGAATCACCGCACCCATCGTGCCGGTCATTAGTCCCGGCAGCGGAATGAAGATTGGCAGGCTGGCGGGGACGTGATAGCGGACCGCCTGCAGAAAGTGCCCCATCTCGTGCGTGAGCAAGATCCCGATCACGGCGATCATATAGATCAAACCTTCTTGCCATCTTCCAGCCAGAAGGGCCAGGGCTTGTGCCTGCGTGGGCAGATAAACGCCTTGGGGCCATTCACAAAGACCCGCGAAAAACGTCGATGCGCAGGTTGCCACGAACAGCAGCAATGGTCGCGCTAAGCTGCGCCGTTGCGGCGAACGCAGGTCGTCGTCAGTTAGCATCGGCCGCTCTTCGAGCGGAACGTAGAAATCGATCCTGGGTTCTTCAGCGGCTCTCGACGGTTCGCTCATTCCACCAGCATAGACGGTCACTCAATACACGTCGATGCTCTTGAGCGTGTTGCCCCCTGAAAGCTCCGCGGCATCCAGGCAGCGTGTAGCGGCTCTCAAAAGATCCTCGGGCGGAAAATTCTTGGAAGGCGAGGAAACACTGGCCACACCCACGCTTAAAGAGGGTGCGCCGGCAACATCGAGTGCGCCGGCGGCGATGGCCGGCATGCCGCGAACCAGCTGCTGGCCAATTGCCACGGCCGCACGGCGATCGCAATCGGCAATCACCAATGCGAACTTCGCGTCCGCAAGCTGCACGCACACGCCGCCAGGATGATCCACGTCGCGCGCCGCCGCGTGCAAGCGGCGAAGGAGGTTCTTCATTTCCTCGGCTCCCAGCGTCAATGGAAGATTGCGTAAGGGATGTAGTTCCAGAATCAATAAGCTCAGCGGGCGCCGAACCTTGCGACAGATCTCCACCACGGTGGCCAACCGACCAAGCAGCCTCGTTTCAGGCGAACTCCCGGCCGACTCCGCGTCCTGCGGATGGGGGCGCTCGCCTTCGGCGCCCGAGCGGGCCGGCGCGTTGGCTCGCGACGCGGCCGCGTACAACGGCCGCGGACGGATGGTTTCCGCTATTTCGGCATAGCGGTTGACGTAGCAAGCCACGGCGGTTGAAACCCCGGCCACTTCCGCACCGGCCCGTTCGGCGATCGGCCATTGTCGTGCGACGGCACATGCCGCGTCGCCTGCGAGTTGAGCCAGTCGCTCGTGCGCCGCCACCAAAACGTCTCGGTAGTCGTTGCCTGGGGGAAGTTCAAACGAAAGCGCAGCGGCCAGCGAATCAACGCGCTGCTGCACTCGCTCCACCAGCGGTTCCAAGGAGTCGTGCGAAAGCCGCAGCGTCTCGAACTCCGTAAGAGGATTGCCCATGTCGCCTCGGTCGCGAACCAATTCCTGGAAACGATCGTGCCGATCATCGACGACCAGATCAGCCACCAGACCGGCCAGGTATACCGCGGCGGGCAACAACAGTTCCGGCCGTTCAAGCATCGCGATTCGTTCCGGCTTCGACGAGAGTCGGGCCGCGCAGCAAAGCGATTCCGGCAAGTTCCAGTGGCTGAGCACTTCGGCCGACAGATCGGCATGGTCGAAGCCAAGTGAGGCGTGCTCGAGGCGATAGAGATCG
>SXHT01000362.1 GCA_005773095.1 Planctomycetaceae bacterium | reverse complement strand
GCGAGCAAATTGCACAGAATCGGCGTCGCCACGTTGAAGGGCAGGTTGGCCACCAGCTTGAATTGCCTGCGGGAGTCCGCCTGGAGATGTTGCCGCACCGCTTCCAGCACGCGATCGTCGAGATGGTTCTTGTTCTTGAGCGCGTCCTGCCGAAGCATCGTCACGTTGGGCAGCTCGAACAGCTCTTCGCTGGCAAGCTGATACATCTGTGGGTCGATCTCAACGGTCACAACCGCCGCCACCCGCAATGCGATTTGCGCCGTCAACGATCCCGTGCCGGTGCCCACTTCCAGAACCACGTCATGGGATTCTAGTTTCGCCGCGTCGACGAGCAGCCGCAGCAGGTTCAGGTCAACCAGAAAATTCTGACCATGCTTGCCCTTGATGTGCACGCCCGCTTCCTTGAAACGCTTCATCAAGAACGAAACAGTTTGATTAGCGGGCATCATGAATTGCTGGTCCGCCGCGCGGATCATCTCCCTGCCACCGATTTTTGCACGTACTTTGCCAACAGATCTGTCTCCACATTCACCACTGCACCCGGCTTGAGCGCGCTGAGTGTCGTGACGGACAGCGTATGCGGAATCAGCGCCACGCTAAAACGCTCGGGCTCCACCTCGACCAGCGTCAGGCTGATGCCATCAACGGCAATTGAGCCTTTGGAGACCATCTGCCGCGTCACCCATGCCGGCACGCGAAACCAAAACGTCGACCAGTCACGGTCGTCGTGCCGATTGTCCAGTATCCCGACTGCGTCAATATGACCGGTCACAAAATGGCCGCCGAGTCGATCGCCCGCGCACAGCGAACGTTCGATGTTGACGTGATCACCGGTCGAAAGTCTGCCGAGGTTGGTTCGCGCGAGCGTTTCCTCTCCGGCATCGAAAGCCAGCAATTTGGCCTTGGCGTCGATTTGCACCACGGTCAAGCAGCAGCCATTGACGGCAATGCTCTCGCCGATGACCGCGTCGCTGATTTCCGGCAGATGCACGACCAATCGCTTGCCCGGCGGCGCATCCTTTAAGGTTGCCACGCACGCACGATGTTGAACGATGCCGGTGAACATAGCATGGGTCAGCCCTTCCAGGCTGCGGGGACATCAGGCTCCCAGCCCGAGGTCACTAAAAAATGGGCTCGTGCTGGGGCTTTTCGGACCGCATTCTACGCCAGAGATACAAAATCGGTGGAGCCAGTACGAAGGTCGAGCAAATGATCGGCACCGAGTAACCCTTGATGGACATAATCGCGCCCAGGGCAAAAAGCAACCCCACGACGTGCCCCATCCCGCGCTGGCCGCGAAACGCCTGATTGACGATGTGCGGGTAGGGAATCCGCGACACCATCAGAAGCGCCACCACCACCGCGAACACCGGCAACACGTATTGCACGGCCTGATCGATGGTCGTCGCGTACGAGAGGCGGCTGCCTTCGCGGCGCAACTCATAAAACAGTATCGCAAAACCGGCAATCGAAGCGGCGGCGGCTGGCGAGGGGAGACCACTGAAGTGCAAATGATCGTCTTCTTCACCGCTTTCGACGTTAAAACGCGCCAGTCTCAGCGCAGCGCAGGCCGCGTAGGATGCCGCGACGATCCAGACCGTCTCGCGATGCACGAACGTGAATTGCGGACACATCTTCACTAACAGAAATCCCGGCGCAACGCCAAACGTAACCAGGTCGCACAGACTGTCAAGCTGTGCGCCAAAATCGCTGCTGGTCCGCGACAGCCGGGCGACATGGCCATCGAGTGCATCGAAGATCATCGCCAGAAAAATCAGCCAGCCGCTGAGCATGCAATTGTGCGTATCGTCCTTGGGGTCGAACTGCCGAACCGCCATGCCGGGATGCCGGAAGACAATATCCGGCGCGCGATTCATTTCGACCGAAGTCGGCGACTCAACCCGCGCCGCCACGACAATCGCAAAGAAACCGCATATCAGATTTCCCAACGTGAACATCGTGGGGAAGACGGCGATCGTTCGAATTCGACGCATGCGGTTTCAATCGTCAGTGGTCCGTGTGCCAATGTCGGATAATTCAGTCCGCGGCGGGTACCCTCGAGGTGGGCTGCGCGGCGTCGCGATAGCACGCCAGTACCGTTGCCCCACCGCGCACCGGCGCGCCTACCTTCACAAGTATTTCCAGCTCACCCTCCGCCGCAAGGATGAGTTCCGTGCGAGAACCCAGCTTAATCATGCCAAATTTGTGACCGCGTTCCATGACTTCCCCGGGGCGCAGCTCGCAGACAATCCGGCGGGCGATCAGACCGGCGATCTGACGCACAATCATCGGCCGAAACGGAAACTCGTCTGCTTGCAATCCAATCCACAGGTTTTCATTGCGAATCGCGCTGTCCGGATTGAGCGCGTTGAGAAACTCGCCCGGTGAATAATGCAGCTTGATCACATGCGACCGCACGGGAGCGCGGTTGATGTGTACGTTGAAAATCGACAAAAAGATGCCGATCCGTACCGCCGGCCCTCCAATAAATTCGTCATTGGCCAAGGGAGTGATTTCGGCAATCGTGCCATCGGCGGGCGCAACCACCAGCCCGGGCTCGGTCGGCACTCGCCGAGGAGGATCCCGGAAAAACCAAACCACCAGCGCCAACAGCACGCCCGGCACGATGGCCGCGTACCACCAGGGGGACATCGCCAGCGCCATGCCGGTCACCAACAGCGGCCAACCCATGAGCTGCAGCTCCGCGAGTCCCCACCGCGCCAACCCAAGCTGCGACCGCCAGCGAAACCGATCGTGGCACCGGTCCCAGTCACAGTTCACCTGATTGCGACAAAACTTGAGATCGCGAGGGTCGAGGATCTCGTGCGGAGCGCCGGCCGCGCTGCCGCGGCGCAACTCGGCCATCCGCCGCACGTACCCGGACCGAAATCTCTTAAGCCAGCGCCGCCGCCCGCGTCCCCAGGCCATTTCCACCCGATAGCAAAAGCCCCCCCCCGGCTGGACACTGCGCAGATTGCCTGGCAGCGGCTCAGGCGTCAGTCGCAGAGGTGAAAGTTCCGTTTGGGACATGCATCTGATCGTAACCGGTTGAGCCGTGATCGGGTACCCCTGGGGGTGAGCCGACCGAGCGACGTCGCCACGAAGAACAGGGACGTTGTTACGATGCATCACACCCATTAAGCTGCATTGATGATTCGCAATTTGCTGCCGCTGCTTTTCGGCCCCGTGACATCGGGACGCCCAGCCGCCGTCTGTCGCCTCGTCGAAACTCGCGGTTCCACGCCCCAAAAGGCCGGCGCCGCGATGTTGGTTTACGCCGACGGATCGCAGGCGGGCACGCTGGGGGGCGGGTGCGTCGAGGCTGAGGTCAAACGCAAGGCCATTGCCGCGATCGAAGCTGGCACGATGCTCGTGGAGCGGTTTCAGCTTGATGACGACTACGGTTGGGATGATGGGCTCATCTGCGGCGGCCGGATGCAGGTGCTGATCGACCCGCTGGCCACCGAGTCCTCCCGTCAATACTACGCTAAGTTCACCGAGCTGCTTGCGACGGGGCAAGGCGCCATCGAAGCCATTGTCTTCGACGCGGAAGCCAGCGAGCTATTGGCGCCTGATTGTCACCTGTTCGACCGAGACCATCGCTTGCTGGCCAGGTCTGGCACGAACGCTGGGACACCGGCCGCCATTACCATCGCTTTGCCCTCGCTTGAATCTCGGCCCGCACCCAGCGCCACGCACGGGATCGCCCTCTTGCCCGTGCTGCCGCGTTGCCGGTTGGTGATCGTCGGCGGTGGTCACGTTGGACAGGCGGTCGCGCGCCTTGCGGCTGATCTGGATTTCATCGTCTGGATCATCGACGACCGGGCCGAATACGTGACGGAATTGCGGTTTCCCATGGCGGAGCGCCGCGTTGCCGGTTTGATGGGCGAGGTTCTGCCGCAGCTTGAAATCGCGTCCGACACGTATTGCCTGATCGTCACACGCGGCCACAACCATGACGAGGAAGCTCTCTATCATCTGGTGAATCGCGGTGCGCGCTACGTGGGCATGATCGGCAGTCATCGCAAAATTCGCCTGATCTTCGACGATCTGCTTGCCGCCGGAATCGCTGCCGAATTGTTGGAGAAGGTGCATTCCCCGGTCGGTCTCGACATCGGCTCGCAAACCGTGCCCGAGATCGCCATCAGCATCGCTGCAGAACTGGTCGCCTGCCGCAATCGAGGCAGGTTGGGAGATTGGGGCCGCGATCGATAACGCATGCGCACATTTGCAATTATCCCCGCCGCGGGACGTAGCCAGCGCATGGGCCAGCCAAAGCTGTTGCTTCCCTGGGGTCAGCACGCCTTGATCGAGCAAGTCCTCGATTCCTGGCGTCAAGGCGGCGTCGAAACACGCATCGTCGTCGTCCATCCCGAAGACCGGCAGCTCGCCGACGTTTGTCGTGCGGCCGGGGCGACGGTCTGCCTGCCCGCTGCGCCTCCCTTGGAAATGAAAGATTCGGTCTGGGCGGCACTGTCGCTGGCAAGTCAGCTGTTTCCGGTTGCCGATGACGATGCCTGGCTGCTGGCCCCCGCGGACATGCCGTTTCTTTCGGCCGATCTCATTCGCACGCTGGTGGGGGTCTATGCCCGCGGCGAAAGCAGCATCATCGTTCCGCGTTTGCCATCCGGTCGGACGGGGCATCCGGTGCTATTCGCCTGGCGGCACGCTTTCGAGACTGAGCAGCTCGCGCAGGGTGTCAACGAGCTGCTGCTCCGCCATAGCGTGACGTATGTCGAGTGGCACGACGCCGGCGCCTTCGCAGACGTTGACACGTTCGACGACTATCGCCGTCTGCAAAGTCGGCACAACCAGCCCACACCTTCCCGTTGTCGAGGTCCGGCGAATTCCGACTGACCCGTCCGGAAACGCGGTGATCATGAACGACGAGCTAATCTTTCGAGGGTAGAAGTTCGGCCTGCCGGTGCATTCCTCGCTTCCACCGACGGCGAAGCCGCCTGTCGCAAGGGATGGCGACGAGCGTGGCTCCGCATGGAGTCCAAAGATGCTGCGAGTTCCCGTCGAAAAAATCGAACCTGGAATGGTCCTGGCGAGGCCCATTCCCGTGCCCAACGATCCGCGGCGCTTCTTGCTGCAGCGCGGCGTGGAAATCCCGCTCGATCTTATTCCTCGGCTCAAGCAACTCAACATCCGCGAAGTCTGGATCCGCCACCGAGACCTGGAGTTTCTCGAAGACCTGATCGATGAGGGTCTCGGCGAGCGGCAGCGTGAAGTGTATCTGCACGTCCGTCGCAACTTCGAAATGATCATGGGCGGCGCGGCGTCCGAGATTGATGTGCAGCACTTTGAAAGCTCGATTGCCGCCCTGTTCGATTTCCTTAAGAAGAGTTCCACCGGCAACGTGCTGTTGCAGAAGCTCGACGCGTTTGACAACTACCTGATGTCGCACTCGACAAACGTTTGCTATCTCTCGTTGCTGTTGGGCTTGAAAGTCGATCGCTATTTGATCGAAGAACGGCAGTTCAAGCGCGCTCGCGACGCCAAGGACTTGCAAAGCCTTGGCCTTGGCTGCCTGCTGCACGACGTCGGCAAGATGTTCATCCCCGTGGAGATTCTCAACAAGCCCGGCAGGCTCACGCCCGAAGAAACGCAGATCATACAACGTCATCCGGTCGATGGGTTTGAGCTGGTCAAAGGACGCGTGCCGGCCAATGCCGCGCAAATCGTGCTCAACCATCATCAGCGTTACCGCGGTGGCGGGTATCCGACCCGCGTCGACAGTCGCTCGGGCAAAGAGCTGCCTCCACTGGAAGGCAAGCAGATTCCGATCTTAAGTCGAATCGCCACCATCTGCGATGTGTATGATGCGGCAACGACGAGCCGGGTCTATCAGGTGGCCAAACCTCCGGTGCAGGTGCTGCACGAAATGCGAACGTTCTGCCAATCGTTTTTCGACCCGCAGATCGCGCGGGCGTTCTACCAAATTATTCCGCCGTTCCCGATCGGCCAGATCGTGACGCTTTCCAACGGGGTTGAGGCGGCGGTTGTCGACTTTAATCCCAAGTATCCCGTGCAACCCAAAGTTCAGGGATTGCGCGACCCCTACGGTTGGCCATACTCCGACTCGTCGCTTGAAGAAATCGATTTGGCGCTCCACAGCGACCTGGAAATCGCCTCCATCAACGGAGTCGATGTGCGCCCGTTCCAGCTTTCTCAAGCAACCGCCGAAGTCGCTGGGGCTGTGGCGCTCGCCTGACCATTGCCTGCCACCGGCTCTGGTCGGCCACAACGGACCGAACATGCTCCGCCGGCTGTTGGGCCGCAAGCTCAAGGCCGAGGGGGCGATCTGGCACGCGGCGACAGACTTTCCCCGAATCGACTGACCCCTTAGGATGAAGCGCACCAGGAGGGGGCAATGAACCAGCGAGGTCGTAGCAGCGCGCGCAAGTCTTCCGCCCCTCTTCCCGGCCTCGGGCGGAACGTCCGCCGTGGCGGGGCGGCGAAGGCGATGGGAAATCCGGCACGCGGTGCCGTTGGGGTCCTTGCGCGCTGCTTCCTGCTCACCCCGTTCCGCGCGCCGGCTACGAGCGAGAGGAACAACCTCGTGCTTTGGGCCCTGCTGCTGACGCTGCTGCTGCCGATGGCACCCGGATGCAGTGGGTGCCGCGACTCCTCCTCCAGTTCACAATCCCCCCCCGGCAAGGACAAGGAAAACAGGAAGCGGGAGGAAGAACAGAAAAAGAAAGACAAGCCCAAGCCCAAACCCGACTTCGAAAAGCTCAAGCTTACGGCCCTGCCGCACGACGGGCAAGATTTGACCCAGGGCGTCAAACCCAGCCACTGGGTCAGTGCCACGCTGGACGCCAAAGCCAATAACTTCGATTTCAGTGGCGATCTGGAAGTCGGCATTCTCACCGGCGCCGGCTCACCCGTCGACCTGGAACGCACCTCGTATCGGCTGCTCACCACACGGCCCGCCACTCTTCCCAAAGGCCAGGCGAAGCGGTTGGAACTGTTATTCTTCGTGCCGCGCAGCCTGTCCACCACGGTCGCAACGCGACTTTTCGGTCGCGGCGGCGGCGGTGAAGTCTTGCAGGACCGCCAGCCGGTCAGCCATTTGCCTGCATATCAATACTTCATGTACGTGCTCTCAAGCCAGCCCGACCGATACCGCTATCTCAAAGTTCTGGATTCGATCAAGCCGCCGCACGACGACCTCGCTGAAAAAGAACGCGACGTTTATTACCGCGTGCAGTTGCCGCGCGTCGGGCAAACGGTCAGTCTCCCCTCGCATCCGCTGGTCTGGACAAGTACCGCGGTGTTGCTGTGGGACGACATTCACCCCAAGGTATTGCGCAATGACCAACAACAGGCCATGCTTGATTGGTTGCACTGGGGTGGACAGATCCTGGTCAGCGGACCAAGAACTCTCGATCTGCTGCGTGGCAGCTTTCTGGAACCTTACTTGCCCGCGACCGGCGGCCCGAGCATTCAACTCGACGAAGGCGCGCTCGACGAACTCAATCGTTCCTGGACCGTTCCAACGACCAGGGGACTTGGCCTGCCTCTGGAAATCACGCAGCCTTGGACGGCGGTCAAGCTGGTAAGGCACGAAAATGCCAGCTATTTGCCCGGCACGGGCGAGTTACTTGTCGAGCGACGCGTGGGCCGGGGACGGATCGTCGTCAGTGCGTTCCGCTTGACCGAACGCGATCTGACCTCCTGGCGGAGTTATGACAGTTTCTTTAACAATGCTCTGCTCCGCCACCCGCCGCGTATCTATCACGAGGGGGACCTGGCGACGACCACGGTCGATTGGATCGATCCCAAAACGCGCGCGCCGCTCAAAGACCTGCGATTCGATCCAAGTATCATTTGCGACTTGCGGTACTTCAGCCGCGATGGCGGCTCGCCCGAAGAGCAGCAGGCGACTCAGGAAAAAGCCGGCCTTCCCGCTGACATTGCCGAGCAGCTCCTGAGCGATCCGGCGTTCGTGAGTCCGGCCGCTGGCGTCGGACTTCCGGGGGGTCCCACGGAAATGCAGATCTACGTCGATTCCAAGCGGATTGCCTACGCCGAGCACCAACCGGGCGTCGCCGGTTGGTGCGACTTCTCGCCGGTGGCCCATGCCGCGCGAGAATCGTTACGCGCGGCGGCAGGCATCGTCGTGCCTCATCGCAGGTTTGTGGTTTGGGTCGTGGGTCTGTACCTGGTGGTCATCGTGCCGCTGAACTGGCTGGTGTTCTGGGCGCTGGGCCGTGTGGAATGGGCCTGGATCGCCGCGCCGGTCATTGCCGTCGCCTGCGCATTATCGGTCGTCAAAATGGCGCAGCTCGACATCGGCTTCGCCCGTTCCAGGACCGAGGTGGCCGTCGTTGAATTGCAAGGCAACTATCCGCGCGCTCACGTCACTCGCTTCACCGCGCTCTACACGTCGCTCTCGACCGGATACGACGTACACTTCGACGATCCCTCGGCCCTGGCCGCCCCGCTGTCAACCGACCCCGGCTTTCGCTTGTTGACCGGCCAGGCTTCGCGGAACGTTTTGTTCCGCCGCGACAATGCAGTGCACCTGACGGGCTACCAGATTTTATCGAACTCAACCGGCATGTTGCACACCGAGCAAATGCTCGATCTGGGGGGCGGACTTGAATTGGTCAACCCTGACGACCTGGTTCCGCGAGTCGTCAACGGCACGGAATTACTCCTGCAAGGCGCCCTGGTCATGCGTCGCGCGAAAAGCGGCGCCGAGTACGCCTGGATTGGCGTGCTCCGCCCGCGACAAGCCGCCGCGCTCGATTTCAGGCCCGCCGCCGGCCAACCCCCCAGACGTGAACAATCGCCGATCACCGCCGACAATCCTCCCCTCGGCACGATCAGCTTGAAATCGCTGGTGCGTCTGGCGGAAGAAACACACGACCTGCACGAGGGTGACGTGCGGCTCGTCGCCTGGAATGAACACGAAATGCCCGGCATGCTCATCAAGCCGCGATCGTCGCAGCAGCGGCATGCGACGCTGGTGGTGGCGAACCTCCGCCGCGCGTTGGGCCCAACGCCCACCAAGGACGCCAACACTCGCTCCGAACTGGCAAAACCCGACGATGATTGAATTGATCAACTTTGGCAAACGTTACGGTGATTTCACCGCCGTCGAATGCCTGAATCTGAAGATCGAATCCGGCGAAATGTTCGGCTTCATCGGCCCCAACGGCGCCGGTAAGAGTACGACGATTCGCTTTCTGGCCACGCTCCTCAGGGCCACCCACGGCGAGGGCATTGTCGCCGGACATAGCGTGACCAAAGATCCGCTCGGAGTGCGAAAGGCGGTCGGTTACATGCCCGACAACTTCGGAGTCTATGATGGCATGAAGGTCTGGGAGTTTCTGGATTTCTTTGCGGTCGCCTATCAGATTCCCCGCGCCAAGCGCAAAGCCGTGATCGGCGACGTGCTGGAACTCCTGGACCTGACGCACAAGCGGGACGATTTTGTCAATGCACTCTCGCGCGGCATGAAGCAGCGGCTGTGCCTGGCGAAAACACTTGTCCACGATCCGCCGGTGCTGATTTTGGACGAGCCTTCGAGCGGTCTTGACCCGCGCGCCCGCCTGGAAGTCAAGGCGCTGCTCAAAGAGTTGCGGCGGATGGGCAAGACGATCCTGATTTCCAGCCACATCCTCACGGAACTTGCCGACTGTTGCACCTCGATCGGCATCATCGAACGCGGCCAACTGTTGATGGCCGGCCCGATTGACGACGTGTATCGCCGCATTCGCGGCAATCGCATGATCGAGATCAAGTTCGTCGATGGAATGGAAATCGGCCTGTCATTGATCCGCAGCCTGCCGCAGACACGCAGTGTCGTGGTCGAAGACCATCGCGCTACGGTCGAAA
This sequence comes from Planctomycetaceae bacterium, assembly GCA_005773095.1. Lineage (GTDB taxonomy): Bacteria > Planctomycetota > Planctomycetia > Pirellulales > PALSA-1355 > SXHT01. The sequence continues at coordinate 1,525 of SXHT01000362.1, read as the reverse complement.
TGGCGGCCGAAGACCGTGACGTGGCCGCCTTGCTTTCGCAACTCATGCGCGCCGGCGTCAAGATGCGCTCCTTCGCCGAAAAAGACCCCACGCTGGAAGACGTGTTCATGCTGGTGACCAAGGGACTCGTGACCTGACCCTGCGATCCGGTATTCTATCGGTTCCGCTTGCCGCGGCGATTTCTCGACCGCGCGCGAACGCCCAACCCACGGTATTCGCTTTGGGACCCGCCGAATGGTTTGGACGGCTGGGCCACGCATTTCTCAATCTTTGGGGCGTTCGTGGTCAGGTTGGTGTGAATCACCGGCACGGCCGGCTCGGATCCGATGGAAATGAGGTGGGTAATGAGATTCACCGACAGGACTGTTTTTCAATCTGACTGTCGAATTGCCGACTTTCGTCTTCGCTCGAACCTCCAGGTCCTCCGTGCTTCCGTGGTGAAAACACCCAGCTACCTCGAGGCCGTCCGAGCCAGACGCCGACGCCAAACCGGCAGCGCCGCCGCTCCAAGCACCAACAGCGCCCAAGTCGTCGGTTCGGGAACCACGTTCGGAATGAACGCAAAGTCCGAACCAAATTCCACGTAAGAACCGCCCTGCAAGAAACTCAGATTCAGCAACGGCGCCGACAACGTCAGCCGCAAGTCGACACAGTCGAGAATGAACTTGTTGTTGCCAAACGGCGAGCTCGTCGCGCCCACCAGACCGAAATCCAACCCGCCGCCGACGCCCCCCACGTCGCCGTGAAACGTCGTGACGTGGTTGCCGCCGTTGCTGTGCGAAGTAACAGAGTTGTCGGCCCCTCCCAACCCCGGCGGCGCGGCGTTTCCGATGCCTGTGTTCGAGTAGCCATATTCGACGTTGAGGTTCGGCGCGACCTCCGGAGCCCAGACCGCTCCGCTCCGTATGACCACGTCCGAGCCACCCGCCAAACCAACGTTCCCGCCAATAATATCAATCGTTCCCAGGTCAAAATTGATCGAGCTCAGCACCATGTTGGCGCCCCCGCCGGCGAACGGTGCAACCGACGTGTTCTTCAAGACAATTTGCAGCGTCGAGCCCCCGTCGAGCAGGTCAAACGTCGCTTCCGCCGCGACTCCGTTGTTCCCGAAATAATCAACCTGCACCGGCGTCGCCCAGCCAGGCATGGCCATCAAAACGAAAAGTACCGACGCGCCCCAAGCGCGCGAAACACCTCGGAGAGAAAAATCTTGCGCAAATTTCGTGGTCATGAGCGTTCTCGAAGGTTGCAAGGAATGAGTATCGTACGGGCACCCGCTGCTCAAATCGTCGAACAGCTGCCAAAATCACCCGGCAAACAGCCTGGAACTGCAAGACAGAGTCCCACCACGGCCAGATCATATCATACCACGCCAGGTACCCACTTACAAGTTGAACTAAACCGCTTCGCGGTGACCGTGCTGAGGTCACCTTCTCGCGCGCGAAGCAGAGTCCGACAGTGCGGGTCGTGCCGGTTGTAGGGACTTGCGCGCCGCTGGTTGCCCAATCAGGATGAAGAGATCGAG
>SXHT01000361.1 GCA_005773095.1 Planctomycetaceae bacterium | reverse complement strand
CAATGCACTTGCCGGCGGCGCCAGTCGCTCGCTGAGAATCGACACGCAAGGCAAGCTGCTGGGAACGGCAATCCTGGAATTGACGCTGACGTGTGGGTCGGATTTTCAATCCGACCGTTTAGCCAGTGGTATTCAACTCGCGACGGATTGAAGATCTGTCCTCCATCCAATGCATCTCGTCAAAGTACGAATCGACGGCCCGGCCGGCACGATCATCCTCAATCGTCCTGACAAGCGCAACGCTCTCTCGCGAGCCCTGCTGGCCGAACTGGATCAGGCGTTTGGCGATCTGCATTTGGAGAAGCGCGTTCGGGCGGTGATTCTGACCGGTGCGGGCAGCGCTTTCTGCGGTGGCATGGATTTGTCCGAAATGTGGGCGACCAGTCGCGAAGACGACGCTCAATCGCGCTGGCAGCTGGATGCCCTCCAGTATCGAGACCTCCTGGAACAAATGCTCTTGTTTCCCAAGCCAATTATCGCGGCCGTGAATGGGCCGGCGCTGGCGGGCGGTTTGGGATTGGTCATGGCCAGCGACATCGTGATCTCTGCCGACAGGGCTCATTTCGGGCTGCCCGAGCCGCGGCGAGGATTGGTGGCCGGCGTCGTCTCGCCGCTGCTGGCGTTCCGCGTCGGCGGCGGACCGGCCGCGCATCTGCTGATGACCGCCCGGCAGATCGGGGCGGTTGAGGCGCACCGCATCGGCCTGGTGCAGGAGTTGGTGATGGGTGACCAGGTGTGGGCCCGCGCGCGGGAGATTGCCGACGAATGTGCGAAATCGGCGGCAGAGTCGCTGCAACTCACCAAACGCATGCTGAATGAGATCATCGGAGAGTCGCTTTCCACCTTGCTCTCGGCCGGGGCGGCCGTCAGCGCCACGGCTCGCACCACCGAAGCCGCCCGGGAAGGTCTGGCGGCCTTCCTCGAAAAGCGAGAACCGCAGTGGCCGTAAGTTGGGGTTTTAGCTTCCGCCGGTTCGCAGCGGCCATGGCGCGTCGAAGCCGGCTAGAGCCGGTGCTCCAGCGATTGCAATTCACTGCCTTGTCATGTCTATTGAACCGCTTTCCCCCTACTCGCACGTGACCCAATCTATGACTGAAACCCCTCGCGTGATTCTCAGCGGCTTTGCCGACGAAGCGGCCCATACGCAATCGGCCGTCGAACAGTTTGCCGTCTTCGCCGCGCTGGGGCTGCAATATTACAGCATCCGCAACATCGATGTGGGCGCGGGCAGGAAGAACGTCATGGACCTGACGAAACCGGAGATTGCCCGGATTCGCCACTTGGAAGACGAGTACGATGTGAACGTATCGTCGCTTGGCTCTCCCATCGGCAAAGTAAAACTGCTCGACGTGGAGGACGGCACCAAGAACCGCTACGTGCCGTTCAAGAAATATCTGGAAAAGGACGTGAAGAAAGCCTGCGATCTGGCCCACGCCTTTGAGACCAAACTAGTGCGGGGCTTTTCGTTCTACCCGCCCAAGGGTTCCAACCCGAAAGATCATCTGCCGCAGGCGGTCGATCAACTCAGCCAGATCGCCGATGTGTGTTTGCGCAGCGATCTGACGTTCGGACTTGAAGTGGAAGCGAACCTGGTCGGACAAAATGGTCAGATGATGGCTGAGATCTATCGGAAAGTCGACAACGCCGCGATGGTCCTGATCTTCGATGCAGCCAACATTCTCTGCCAAGGATACACAACACATGACGTGTTCGAGCAGTATCAATTGATGAAGCCCGGCCTGGGCTGGATGCACATCAAAGACTACCGCCTGCCGCTCGGCACGAATAGTCAGGCGAAATCGCCCCGCAAGCCGGGCCACGTGGATGAATCCATGCTCAAGCACTTCGTGCCGGCCGACCAGGGCGACAGCGCTTACGACGCCATCTTAAAGGACTTCCGATCCCTGCTGCCGAAGCTCGAAGCCAGGCTCAAGCGCCGCGGCATTCCGGGCGTGTTTCTCGATCTGGAGCCCCACGTCAAAGGCGGCGGCCAGTTTGGCGGCACCAGCGGGCCCGACGGCATGGGAGTCGCCCTGCGCGGCCTCTGCAAGGTGCTCGACTACGTGGGCGTCCAATATCACTTGCGCGATTTCGACGACATTGTCGCCACGCGGGGATTCTAACGCCCCAGTCTCGCCAGGTGCAATCGCCAGATGCTCTGGCCAATCCGCTACTCTTGCACCTTCGGGTGGCGTGTGAAGAGTCGTCGAGCCGACCAGAATGCCATCCAGATGTAGTAGATCGATACCGCAATTCCAGCACACATGCCCAATAGGGCGACGCGACTGCCGCCCCAACCAAGGTAGCCCATGCCGGCTGCCGTCACCGAGCTGACGCCGACAATGACCCAGCGATTGGCTACCTCACGGACGGTTTGCGTGCGGGTCGATTTGTCGATGGCCAGGCGGGCCTGCATGTTGGCCAGTTCACGCATTTGAGCAATCTCGTTCTTCTCGGCCCCCTGAGCCCGCGGCACCAGTTCCAAAGGGACTTCCGGCGCAGCAGCCGGCGCCCCATCAGCAATCTCCTCAAGAACCGGAATCGGCGCGGGGGCCGTCGGTTCCGGCTGTGGGCGCGGTGGTTCAGGGCGCCGCTGTTTTGCAGCGGAGTCCTGATAGGGTTCTTCACCCCGCACGCGCTGCAACAGCCTCGCCATGTAACCTTCGATCGATTCTTCACCATCGATCGTTGACACCCCTTGCGCTGCCGCAGCAGATGCTGCGATCGGTTGTAACACCGTTTCCGTCGGTGGCGATTCCTCTCCACAGCCCGGCACTTCGATCTCCTGCTGGACCCGGGAATATACCTCGGACACTTGCACTTCATCGTCACGGGTAACGGCGGCAAAAACACTCGATTCGCTCAGCGGGCCATCCGTCCTGGATACCTCGACTTCCGCGTTCTCATGGGAAGTCTCCCGCGGCTCCAACGGTCGGCCGCCCATTTGCGTCATCCGACCAGGTCGTTCGAACAGACCGTCGTCGCTGGAATTTCCTTTTGGGATGAGGTCGTCGGTGTTTGAATCCCTCGAGTCCTCGACATCGGTCTCTCGCGGAGCGTCGTGGCGATCGAGAACGTCGGCGGAGGCGGCGAGGGAGGACCATTCGTGATCCAAGCGATTTCTTTCCTCGGATAACTCCCGCCGCGTCTGTTCAAGCTCTGCTTCTCGTGATTCTATTGCCGTGCGACGCTCGATCACGGTCAACTCGAACTCTCTCCGCGACTTCGCGTCTACTTCCCGTCGCGATTCCAGGTCAAGACGCTGGCGGTCGATGACCCGCTGTTGCTGATCCAAGTCTCTTTGCCGGCGCTCCAGGTCATCCTTGATCCGCTCAATCTCGGTTGGTTGGCCGCCTGCGTCGGCGGCCTGGTGGTCCTGGCTTGCGGCGACTGAGAGCTGAACAGCCGAGAGGGTCTGCTCAAGCAACACATTGGATTCGTGCAGCTCTTGCAGCGACCGATCTCGCTCGGCGAGTTGGGCTTGCAATTCGGCGACTTGCAATTCGGTTGTCTCGGCGCCTTCACATTGTCCAAGTAACTGTTCCCGCAGCGATTCCACTTCGGCCCGTTCACGCTGAAGGTCCAACTGTCGCGCTTCCAGCCCAGCCAGGGCTTCCTGCAACTTCGTTTGCTCGGTAGTCAACCGGTGGGACTGCTCTGCGAGGCAGCTTCGGTCTTCCTCCATCGCAAGCCGTCGCGACTCGATTTCGGCCGCCTGCGCATCCAGCATTTGCTGTTGGGCCGCGGATCTTTCGGTTTCAGCACGGAGTTGTTCTCGCTCTCGTTTCAGGTCGTCAAGGAGCACCTCGTACTCCGCTCGTCGCGACTCGATTTCGGCCGCCTGCGCATCCAGCATTTGCTGTTGGGCCGCGGATCTTTCGGTTTCAGCACGGAGTTGTTCTCGCTCTCGTTTCAGGTCGTCAAGGAGCACCTCGCTCTCCGCTCGTCGCGATTCGAATTCGGCTGCTTGGGCCGTCGCGGCAGCTTGCTGCGAAATCCATGCCTGCTCGCGGGCCTCAAGGTCGAGCGTGCGTGAGTCGAGCTCCGCCGCGAGCCGGTCGTAATCGGCGCGACGCCCATCAAGCTGCCGTTCCAGAGCGGTAAGTGCTTCGTACTGGCGTTCAGTCTCCGCGTTCCTGGCTTCAATAGCCGCTTGGCTGGCGTCGAGATCGGCCTGATGTTGTTGATATTCGCACTCAAGAGCCCTGTGTCGCTGTTCCAACTCGGCGACCAGAGAGTTCATCGCAGCACAGTCGGCGAAGAACTGCTGCGAGTCTTTTTCTCGCCCGGCCAATTGCTGCTCGCGGGCTGAGAGCGACTCTCGATCGACGTCCAGCTGGCGGCGATGTTCTTCCAGGGCCTCACGCTCGTTTTCGAGTGTGGACATATCAGCGGTTAGCAAGTCTCTCTGTGCCGAAAGTTGCTGCGCTTCTGTCTGGCGATCGCGCTGCCAGTCGAGGATTGACTGTTCAATGGCCAGCGATCGTTCGTGGAGCTCGCGCTCCTGGTCGAACAGTCTGGCTTCAGCCTCGGTGCGCTTTTGAGCCAATTGTTCGGCAGCCTGGCGATTCTCGTCGAACGCTCCTTGAAATCGTTGCTGCCGGCTGGCGAGTTCATCGTGCCGAAGTGTCAATTCGTCGTGGCGGATCGTCAGGTCGTTAAACAGCCGCGTCAACTCGTTACGCTCGCCAGCAATCGCGTCGCTTTCATCGCATCGGAATTGGCTCCATCTGGTTTGCTCGGCCTCAAACTCCGCAAATCGTGCGTCGAGTGCCTGGCGTTCCGTCGCCAACCGAACTTCCCAGGCATGTTGCTCCAGATCGAGTTTCGCCAGCCGGCTGCCGAGTTCCTCGCGATCGGCAGCAAGCTTAGCGCTGGCAACCTGCAGCTCCTGCTGGGCGCACGTCAGCTTCTCTCGTTCGTGCAACAGCATCGCCACCTGTTCGTTGGTTTCCGCCGCCATGGTCTCGAGAACCGCGCCGGATTGAAGCGATTCTGACGGCGAATCGTTCGGCGACGGAACCACCTCGAACTCCACCGAGCCGCAGCGCAGTCGATCGCCGAAGGACAGCCGCGCATCCGTGAACGCCCGACCGTTCAGACGAGCGTCGCCAGACCAATTGCGAACCACGGTGCCTCGCTCGCCGCGCAGCACAAAGCAGCAAAGGGGATCAACACCACGGGCGCGCACTCGCAACGTGCACCCTCCCCCCGATCCGATCGTGCATTTGTTCGACGCAAGCCGAACCAGCCGGCTGTCTCGCCGAGCACCGACGACGCGCAGGCATAGTTCGCCGAGGGTAGGACCCAAGACGCTGCTCTCAGAGGGGGATGGAGTTGTCGCTGTCATAGAAGGCTCGTTGGGAAAACGCTGGACGGGGTTTTGGAAAATTGGGCCGGGACACCTGGAGCGAGCCGACCCGCCCTAGGGCTTGGCGCCCCCCCGGGGCCGGTCAGTTCAAACTGCCACGGCTCCAATGCACCAGAGGTTCGGGAGTCGGTTTCGCGGAGATGAGTTTACCCAAGGAAACCAATCACATCTGTATTGTGTCCATAGACACCATTTTCATCCCAACGAAGTGCATTGACTGTTTTTAGATCACTTGCGAGTTTTGATAGATGATTGGGTTGATGGGGATGATTTGATTTTACGATCTCATACGCCCATTCTTTTAAGGGAATGGTAACACTTGCCCCTTTTAAGCCAAGGCCGATGGCTTTTTGATACTGCGTTTGAGCTTGAGAGATATCAGATGATAAGAGATGATACTCAAGCAACTCAAAGCCTACATGTTTTGCGATGATTTGATGGAGCAAAGGCGACAGACTTTGATGAATTGGCGTACCAAATAAAGCTAGAGAAAATGTGTTTTGAAAACTTTGAGTCATATACTTGATTTAAATTAAGTT
>SXHT01000042.1 GCA_005773095.1 Planctomycetaceae bacterium | reverse complement strand
CGGCGAGTCGACCGTCAGGGTTCTGGACGAAAAAACAGTCGTTGTCATCACGGATACAGGCCTGATCCCGTCGGGGATGACGCTGCCTGCGGGTTACAAGGGAACCAGGGAGCTGTACGGAAGGGCGCAGGTGCGATACTTTCGTCGCGTGCCAGTCGCCGACTCTGAAAGTTGATTGATCATAAGTTCGCCGGGAAAATGAGCCAGTCCCCGGCCCATGAACGGTTACGAGTTTGGTTCATGCATTATCGCGTCGTCTTTCTGTTGTTTATTTGCGTCGCTTGGGCAGACTCCAGTCCTGCCGCCGATGCGGTGTTGCCCCAAGGAAACGCCCCGCCGGCAATTGTAAGCGGACACTTTCCCGACCGGGTTCACGAGTTTGTTTGGCGAAACTGGAACGCGGTCAAGCCGGCCAGGTTGGCGAAGATTTTGGGCGCTTCTGTGGAGCAAGTGACAGCGCTCGCAGTCTCCATGGGACTGCCGCCCGAGGCGACGGTTCCGCCGGAGCAACTGCAGCGTGGCTACATCACGCTGATTCGCCGTAATTGGCATCTGCTTCCATACGAACAGTTGCTGGAACTGGTGGAGATGACGCCGGCGCAATTGGCTTTTGCGCTCCGCGAGGACGACTTCTTGTACATCAAATTAGGCTCGTTGAAACCAAAGTGCGAGCCGCTCCAGTACCATCCTCCCGATGAAGCGGCACGACAGCGGGCCGCCGAGATTCGTGGCGTGGTCGCGGAAAACTTTGGCGACGAGTTGAAGCAGCCGGCGGAACCGAGGTTTGATTTTGTGCGGCAGCTCAGCAGCCCGCTCCCATTGCACCCGCCAATCGAAGCAGAGACAGATCCGCCGGTCTCGCTGCGGTTTGTCTATTCTTATCTAGCTGTTTATGGCGATCCGCTCGCCAATCCCAAATTGGATCCCTATCCCGACGGGTTTTTGCAGCGGCTATCCGCGGTTGGCGTGAACGGCGTCTGGCTGCACACAGTTTTGCGCGACCTTGCACCGGGAGGAACTGCGTTTCCTGAATTTGGCGTCGATCACGAGAAACGCCTGGCCAATCTGCGCACGTTGGTCCAGCGGGCTAAGAAGTACGGCATCGGCATCTATCTCTACATGAACGAACCGCGGGCGATGCCCAATGCGTTCTTTGAGAACCGGCCGGAGATGGCCGGCGTCCGCGAAGACGACTTCACGGCCATGTGTACTTCTCAGCCTGGCGTGCGTAAATGGATGGCGGACGCCCTGGCTCATGTTTTCCGCGAAGTCCCCGATTTGGCCGGCATTTACGCAATCTCGGCCTCGGAGAATCTGAGCAATTGCGCTACGCATGGTAAATGGCACACCTGCGCGCACTGCAAAGCTCGCACCGACACCGACATCATCGCCGAAGTGGCTGCGGTGCTCGAAGAAGGAGTTCACCGAAGTAGCCCGTCGGCCAACGTGATCCTCTCGGACTGGGGCTGGAGGGGTCACGGCGACTCGCGCGAGATCATCGCGCGATTGCCCCAATCGGTCTGGCTGATGTCGGTCAGCGAATGGAGTCTGCCGATCGAGCGAGGGGGCGTCAAGACGAAGGTGGGCGAGTATGCGATCTCCGCTGTCGGACCGGGGCCGCGGGCGCTGCCGCATTGGGCGGCCGCCAAACAAGCGGGACTGAAGACGGCCGCCGAAATTCAATTTAACAACACCTGCGAGCTGGCCAGCTTGCCGTATCTGCCGGTAATGGAGCTGATCGCCGAGCATTGCCACAATCTCGCGTCAACCAAACTCGATGGCATGTTGATCGGCTGGACGATGGGTGGTCATCCTTCGCCCAACTTCGAACTGGCTCAACGGCTGAATCGCGTATCGACGCCCGATGTTGCGGATGTCTTGGATGAGCTGGCAGAACATCGATTTGGTCCAGAAGGCGCACTTCACGCGCGCAGAGCATGGAAGCTTTTGAGCGATGCCTACCGCGAGTATCCGTTTCAAACGTCGGTGGTCTATGCTTCGCCGGTGCAACTGGGTCCTGCCAATGCGCTCTATCCGGTCAAGACCAACTACGCAGCCACGATGTGGGGCATTCCCTACGACGACCTGGAAAGCTGGCGCGGCCCGTATCCACCCGAAGTATTTGCTTCTCAGTTCGAAAAGGTGGCCGAGGGCTGGCTGCCGGGAATTGCCGCACTACAGCTTGCCGTGGAGAAGGCGCCCGCAGGCCGGCACGACGAGGTTCAAGCCGAACTGCGTTATGCCAAGGCAGCGGCAATCATCTTTCAATCCGTCGCCAATCAGGCGCGGTTTGTCATGGCCCGAGACCAGCTTGCCGTGGCATCGAACGCGCTGTCGCCGCAGGAGCAACAACGTTTGCGCGATGAAATCAAGCGGATTGTGCAATCTGAAATTGATCTAGCCCGTCGACTTTTCACGCTCACGCGAGAAGATTCGAGAATCGGCTTTGAACCTTCCTGCCAATACTTCTACCTGCCGTTGGACCTCGTTGAAAAGGTGATCAATTGCCGCTGGTTGTTGAGCCACATGAGAGGAATTGAATGAGCATCACGAAGAACCGTAACGGTTCACAGGCCGGGGACTGGCTCATTTTCCCGGCGAATTTGCGAGAGGTGCATCGTCCTGTGAGGAGGTTGTCCAACGTGGTTCCCGGGAAGATGTGCCCTTCCCCCCTCGCTTTGCCCGTGAACGGTTACCTGCTGGCGATCCGCCAGAGCGTGCTGCGGGGCCAACCGTATGGGAGCGAAGCCTGGCAGCGGAATGCCGCCACCAGGATGGGCCTGGAATCGACCTTCCGCCCTCCGCGGCCGACCGAAGAAGCGAGATGCTTAGGCAGGACGGATACACCCTGTGTGATTGCAACCATTCCCGGTCTGTTTAATTCAGCCCTAACTCCGGCGAGATGGCTGCCTCAAGTTTTGTCCGCAGCCCGGTTCACAGGGCTTCTCCGCCGCGGGCGGTCGTAGGCCCGGCATTCACGCCGGGTTCACTGGTTGCGCTGAACGTCTCGCAGCCCGGTTCACGGGGCTTCTCCGCCGCAGGCGGTCGTAGGCCCGGCGTTCATGCCGGGTTCGCTGGTTGCGCTGAACGTCTCGCAGCCCGGTTCACCGGGCTTCTCCGCCGCGGGCGCTCGTGGGCCCGGCGTTCACGCCGGGTTCACCGGTTGCGTTGAACGTCCCGCAGCCCCGTTCACGGGGCTTCTCGCTGTTCGGCTTGAGCCGCTTCGTCGTGTTCCGCCGTGATCCGCTCCAGACGCTCATGCACGTCGCCGCGCGCATGATGTTCCTTCTGATTACGAACGTAGGCTCTGACCCATTCAAGGTCCTTGGCGCCAAAGCTCACGACACCATAACCGGTTTGCCACTCCAGCACCTTAGAGCCAATCGCCT
>SXHT01000360.1 GCA_005773095.1 Planctomycetaceae bacterium | reverse complement strand
GGCGCCGACGTGCTGATCGTGTCCAAGGGGTTATTCGACGGCAGCGTGGCGCTGGCTAAGCGGGCCAAGAACATTGGCGGCCGACTACTGCTCGATCTTTGCGACGACCATTTCGGCACGCCCTTTCGAGACACGTATTTCTCGTTGTGCAGTCTGGCAGACTGCGTTGTGGCCAGTACGCCCATGATGGCGCGCGTCATTGCCGAGCGAACCGGTTGCCATGCGGAGGTAATCGGAGATCCCTTCGAGGCGCCGCCTGGCGAGCCGCGATTTCAGCCGGCTGAACGAGTGCGACTCCTGTGGTTCGGTCATCCCACGAACTTCGACACGCTCTTCGCGATGATGCCGAGTCTGGTCGAGTTTTCCCGCGAACGTTCCGCCGAACTTCATGTCGTGTCCACGAACATGTCCAACATCCTTGGCGCGCTAGCGCAAGTCAGCCGCAAACATGAACCGCGGCTATCCACACACTTTACCGCCTGGAGCCCGGACGCAACATGGCAAGCGCTTCACGCATGCGACGCAGTGCTGATTCCGAGCCTGCCTGGGGACAGCAAGCTGGTCAAGAGCCCTAACCGCATCATCGAATCGATCCGCCGCGGGCGCTTCGTGTCGGCGTTTCCTTTGCCTTCCTATCAGCCGTTTGCCAACTACGCATGGCTCGGCGACAACGTGCTGGACGGCATCCGCTGGGCCATCATTCACCCGCGCGAAGCAGAAACGAGAATGCAGGCCGGTCAAGCCGTGGTCGAAAAGGAGTTCGCGCCGACGCGCCTCGCCCGGCAGTGGGAAACGCTCATCATGCACTATGCCGCGTCGCGCGCGGCAAGCGATGCCAGACCCCTTCGGGCCAGATCATTGTCGGGCTCGATGGCCAGCGCTCGATCATAAAGACTCCGGGCCTGTTGAGCCGAACCGTGCCGGGCGTGGATCGCCGCCAACTTGACCAACAATTGCGGGGAGTCGGGATGAATGGCAAGTGCCTCCGCGAAGGTCGCTGCCGTGGCTTCCAGCCGCGCGCGCTCGGCACGCATTTGCGAGAGATTCTCGCGCGCTTCGGCCAGACCAGGATTCTCTCGAAGGGCGGCTTCGATCGAAGCAATGGCCTCTTCCCTGCGACCCACCATCCACAGGCAGGTTCCCAGGCTGTTCTTGTAGCGGGCCTCCTGCATGTTGAGCTGACACGCCCGCGCGGCGTGCTCGAGCGCCGCGCCATGTTGGCCCAGTTGAAGTTCGACAAGGGCCAGCAAGTTGGCCACTTCTGGCACGCGCGGATGCTCGTGATGCAATTTGCAATAGGCGATTTGCGCCCCCGTCAGGTCCCCCTTTTTTTGCAACGACTGGGCCAGTGCCAGTTGATGCTCGGGTGGCGTTTGCCGGGCAGGGGCGACCTTGCCGGGCACGCCTGGCCAACCCATGATCAGGTCGTCGCCGATCCGGTCGAGCAATTCTGCTCCGAGCGATTGGAGAAACGCAATCGCCGCATAGGGTTTCTTGCCGTAGTGACGCACGCCATGCAGCTTTTCCTCGACGATGACAATCGGCTGGTTTCGCGTCAGCGTCGCAAGAGCGCCTTGCAACGCGTCCTGCTCGAATCCTTCGCAGTCGAGCTTGATGTAGCCTACGTTCGACAGGTGAAAATCGTCGAGCTTGCCCAGGGGGATGATTCCGGGCGTCTTCAGATCAACGTGCGTCGCGCCGGTATGCGTCTCGTCGTATGCAAACGAGACCGCCCCGTGACGATTTCCCAGCGCAATCGGCACGACTTGCAACCGGTCGCTGACGATGTTTTTCTCCAGGCAAGCCCGCATCGGCGCCATCGGCTCAAAGGCGACTACATTGCGGAATCTTTGCACCAGTATTTTGCTCCACAGGCCCACGTGCGCGCCGATGTCGACCGCCACGTCCCAGCTGGTGACAAACTCCAGGGAACGGTTGAGCTGCTCGATTTGATACACACCGCCTGACGCCATCAGGTAACGAGGCATGTCGGCCTCGCCGTCGGGGAGATAGATGCCGGCTACTTGTTTCATAGAGGAAGTGGGGCAGGCGTTCAGCCTGCCGTCGGCGACCGGTGGGACAGGCTGAAAGTCTGCCCCACGAAAAGAACGCGATGGCTACTATCGGACCGCCCGTCCGCAAACTTGATTTCACTCGCCAAATCGCCGTAATCGACACGGTGCGTGCAATCCGAGCGGCTTGCTTGGCTCGGCCATTTTGCCCCCTTTCTGCATATCGCCGAAGCGTTTTTTCTCGACCCCGCTTGTCTCGTCAACCGATGATGCCAGTGTGCGTCGCCCGTCACGGCGGGCGGAGATGGAATGTTTGCCAGGGAGGGTGGCACGCATGAATGTCGAGACAACTCGCTTTGGTCGGCTGGAGTTTGAGCCCGAAGACTTGCTGAATTTCCCCGCCGGCTTGTTCGGCTTGGACGAGTGCAAGCATTGGGTGCTGCTGGCAGATGCGCAGAATGATGCGCTAGGCTGGCTGCAAGACACGTCGCGGCCCGATGTGGCCGTGGCCGTCGTAAGTCCGCGACGATTTGTACCCAGCTACCAGGTGCGGGTTTCGCGCAGCGAATTAAGCCCGCTGGCACTCGAGCACGTGCGAGACGCCAAGGTCCTGGTGATTGTCGGCAAGAACGAGCGTTCGATTACCCTTAACCTCAAGGCCCCGCTGGTCATTAACTTGAAACAGCGAAGTGGCCGGCAGATTGTGGTGAACAATGACGTGCCAATTCAATATGAATTGCACGCCGAACCAACGCCGATGCGGATGATCGCTTGAACGGAATCGTCCGTGCCCCACGAACCCACAGACAATAATTCCACCCGCGTAGAGCAACCCCACCCGTGTCGAGCTAAGCGCACCAACCCGATATACCACCTACCAAGCTTTCGACCGTACGCGAAGCACCCACTTCGCATGTCGATCGCCCAACCCAGCGGGAAGATTCGCCAACTTCCCGACACCGACGGTTTACCGCCGCCGGCCTGACATAAGGAGTTTCTGCGATGCTTGTCCTGTCGAGACAGCGCGACGAAAGCATCATTATTGGCGACAACATCGTCGTCACCATCGTGGACATTCGCGGAGATAAGGTGCGATTGGGCATCAATGCCCCCACTGAAATCCCGGTCCATCGACAGGAAGTCTATGAGGCCATTCAACGCGAGAACCTCCGCGCCAGCCGAATCGAACCGAAAGAGACCCGCGACGTGGGCAAAATCGCCCGCGGTCCTAACCGGCCCAACGGTGAGCCCTAAGACCGGAAAAACCTGGCGGCGCGGTTGCATTTGTAACGAAAATTCCGACGGTACCATGGGCTCAATGCCAAACGCGGGTCGCTCGATCGATTTCACTGACGAGGACCTGAAAATCGTGCCGAACGAAATAACACAGAGAACCCGACGGAGCCCAGAAATTCTCGCCAGATTACCTAAAGCAACTATTTTTCCTGGCCGATAGGACCTTTGGTGCTGGCGTCTCCGCGCATCTTCTTAGGTAGGATTCGTGGGACGCTGCTCCCAACAAAACTTACAAAACCAAACTTGTGCTGCATGCGTGATCGGGTCTGGCCCACCACGTAACACAGCCGGCCGGAACCGGTTCCTCGGGTGAGCTTGCTCACTTCGTGAATCCGCGAGCGGCTTTCAAATTCCTGGAGGGGTAGAGAATGACTCGCATCAACACAAACGTCAGTTCGCTGGTGGCTCAAAAGACCTTGGCGAGGTCGAACGAGCAGTTGCAAACCGCCCTCACCCGGCTGAGCACCGGTCTTCGAATCAACGTCGGTAAAGACGACCCGGCCGGTTTGATCGCCAGCGAAGTGCTTCGCAGCGACATCATCAGCGTCAACCGGGCGATTGCGAACAGCGAACAGCGAACGGGCGAATCAGATTATCGCCACCGCCGATAGCGCGCTCGGCCAGGTGAGTTCGCTGCTCAACGACATTCGCGGGCTGATTTCCGAAGCGGCCAACACCGGCGCTCTGAGCGACGAACAAGTCGCCGCTAATCAGTTGCAGGTCGACTCGTCGCTCGAAGCGATCGACCGCATCGCCCAGACAACTTCGTTCCAGGGTCGCCGCCTGCTCGATGGAAGTCTCGATTTCCTCACCAGCTCGGCGGGCAACGCCAATGTCAAGGCGGCAGGCGAGTTGGGTGCCGCAGACGCTTTCGCGGCCGTGACCCTCACGGGGAATGCCAGTAGCGCCGCTGTGACGTTTACGGCCAAGACGGCCGGAACACCCTCCAATGGCTACGCCATCGCCTACGAATATTCGACCGCTGCCGCCACGGCTTCGTTCGACAGCTCCGCCAAGACCCTTCGCATTTTGGTGAACAGCGCCAGCACGGCGGCCAGTGTTGCCGCCGCGGTAGCCGCCAATGCAAGCGCGGCTGCGGCGTTCACCGCAGCGGTTGCCACCGCAGGCACAATCTTCAGCGGAACCACCGCCTTCACCGGAACCACCGCGGGAGGAGCCCTCGATAACCGGATCACGTTGTCGGCGGCCGTCGGCGGAGCGGCTTACAACAACACAACCGTGGTCTTCTCCGATACCGCCGCCACCGGTGCCGAGACCGCCTCGTACAGCACGTCAGCGAACACGCTCACCGTGTTCCTTAAAGAGAGTGCTTCGACCACCAGCCAGGTAGTTAGCGCGATCAATGCCACCGGCGTCTTCAGTGCCAGCACCAGCGGCGCCGGCCTGGGCGTCTATCTGTCTGGCTCCACCAGCAACGTCACCACGGGTGGTGCAACGGGCAGCGCGGCCATTAGCGACGTCAAAATCGAGCAGGCTAACTTCGGTACCGCCAGCTCCATCGCCGTCTCGGTGCAGGTTGACGCCCAGGCCAGGCAGGGTGCACTGACCTACTCGGGTGGTGCTCTCGCTGCCGACCTCGTGCTCGAAATCGGTGGACAGAGTGGTTTCGAGACCTTTAACTTCGGCAGTGGCACCACGATCTCGCAAATCGCCACCGCCCTGAACACCGTGAGCGACGCCACCGGAGTCGAAGCCACCGTCAACGGTTCCAATCTGGATCTGAAGAGCACCAACTACGGCTCCAACGCCTTCGTCTCGGCCAAGGCCCTCAGCGGTAACTTTGGCACGGTTGACAGCACCAACGCCAGCTCGACCCGAAATACGGGTAGCGATGTCCGCGCCCGAATCAACGGCGTCACCGCCACCGGTGACGGCCTGCGAGCCGCGCTGAACACCAGTACGCTGGATCTGAACTTCGTCATCAACGACGAGTTCCAGGATGGCGACAGCTTCTCGTTCAACGTCACGGGGGGTGGAGCAACCTTCCAGATCGGCCCCGACGTGGTCAGCAACCAGCAGGCCCGTATCGGCATCCAGGGTGTCAGCACGGCCACTCTGGGGGGCGTGAGCGGCAAGCTGTTTGAGGTTCGATCGGGTGGAGCCAAGGCACTGGCCTCCGATGTGAAGGGCGCCGCCAGGGTGCTCGACGAAGTGATCAGCACCGTGACCGGCCTCCGCGGCCGGCTGGGCGCCTTCCAGCGAACGACGCTTGAATCCAACATCATTACGCTGGGTGCGACGCTTGAGAACCTGACCTCCGCCGAAAGCGCGATCCGAGACGCCGACTTCGCTTCCGAAAGCGCGAACCTCACGCGGGCTCAGATCCTGGTGCAGTCGGGCACCGCGGTGCTGCAAATCTCGAACACGCAACCGCAAAACGTGCTCGCCCTGCTGCAATAAGCACGGCAAAACGATCAGCCAAAACGAAATCCGGTCCGCCGAGCAAAAGCCCGGCGGACCGGTTCGTTTGGGGACACACGACGCCGATCCAGCACCTCTATGGTTCAGGGCCGGCGTGACCGGCGCGGAGCATCAACCAATGCAGTTCTCCGCGATCACGCAGACCTGGCATCAACCGCTGGCGATTGGCGCGACTCGCTGGGACGCGGCAGGTGGATCGTAAACGTGCTGCCGACGCCGAGGGTGCTCTTGACCGTCACCCGGCCGCCGTGGGCCTGAATGATGTGCTTGACGATCGACAGGCCCAAACCGGTGCCGCCCAGCTTGCGGCTGCGGGCCTTATCCACGCGATAGAAACGCTCGAAAATTCGCGGCAGATGTTCGGCGGAAATGCCGCAGCCCTGGTCCGCCACGGTGATCGTTACTTCCCGGGCCGATTGGCTGCCGAGGACCTGAACCTCGCGACCCGGCTCACTGTAGTGGATGGCGTTGTCAAGCAGGTTGATGACCGCCTGCTCCAAGAGCGGGGCATTCACATAGGCAATGATTTGATCGTCGCAGGCCATTTGCACGCGAATTTCCCGCTCGTCCGCGCGGCGCTGGCAATCGTGTACGGCCGCGTTGAGCACCTCCGACACGACCGCGGCGGCCAATACAATCTCGCCGGAGTCTTCACCTTGCTCGATCTTGCAGAGGCTCAGCAGATCTTCGATGATCGAGTTGAGACGATCGGCTTGTTTGGCGACGATCGTTAAGAAACGCTCCGTATCTTCCGGATTCTTGGAAGCTCCGTCGAGCAGGGTCTCGACGAAGCCTTGGATCGAGGTGATCGGCGTCTTTAGCTCGTGTGAAACATTGGCCACAAAGTCGCGGCGGATGTGTTCCAGCCGGCGGAATTCCGTTACGTCGTTGAGCACCACCACGGCGCCAATGCCTCGCCCCCAGGCATCGTGCAGGGGGGTGCCGCGGGCTTGCAACACACCCTCGGGAATTCCGTGCAGGACCACGTCGTCGTCGAACGGCTCGTTGGCGGTAAGCACGCGTCCCACGAATCGCCGCAAATCGGCGTTGCGAATGACTTCCTGCAGGCTGCGCCCCTGGGCGTGCAGTTCATCAATCCCGAGCAACTCGCACGTGGACTTATTCAGGCTGATAATCCGCTCCTGATTATCGACCGCCAGCACGCCTTCGATCATACTACCGACCACCGCCTTCTGCTCGTTGCTCTGCTGGACAATCGTGCGGAATCGCTCTTCGAGTTGCGACGCCATCTGGTTGAGCGCTTCGGCTAAGCCGGCCAGCTCTTCGATTTCGGGCACGAGCAGTTTGTAGCCCAGTTCGCCTCGCGCGAACTTCTCAGCGCCGTGCCGCATCGCGTCGACCGGCCTGCTGATTCGCCGCGAGACCCACCAGCTAATCCCCGTGCCCAGCAAACCGATCACCAGGCCCACGAGCACCATCTGCAGCTCAATCTGCGCCATCGCACGATCGACGTATCCGATTGGTTGCGAGGCATGGACGACCGCGATCACTTGACCTGCCCGAGCCATCGGCAGTGCGAAGAACATCACGCGCTGGTTGAAGCCTGGCACAAAACGCGTACTCACGGCCGACTGCCCGCGCAGCGCTGCGGCGACTTCCGGAGGGTTCGCCGGACTCTCTGGCTCGATGGGGCGCCTGCCGCTGGCGTCAAGCAGCTGGGCGTCGGGCATCACAAGGGATAGCCGAACTCCGGATGCTCGGGAAACCGCCTGGCTAATCGGCGCCACGGCATCAGCTTTCTTGGGCGTCCAATCCGAACCCAACAGGTCGCAAAAAGTTTGCGCGCGGGCCTCCAGGTCGGAGGCGACGCGATCGAGATAAAAGCGCTCAGCCGAGCGGGCCGAAAACCAACCCACGCCCACGAGAGATGCGAGCGTGATGATCAGATAAGACGGATAAAGTTGGTAAAGTAGCCGGCGTCTGGCCATCTCGAAACTGCTTCATTCTTTGAATCGGTAGCCAACCCCGCGGACCGTCTCAATGTAACGGCCGAGCGGGCCAAGCTTCTTGCGCAGCCCGACAACCTGCACATCCACCGATCGCTCGGTGACCGGATAATCCTCCCCTTTCACCGCGTCCACGATTTGCGCGCGCGAAAATGCCCAGCCCGGCTTTTTTGCCAGAAAGTGCAGCAGGCGAAACTCCGTGAATGTCAGGTCGACGGATTCGGCGCCGATGAGCACCTCATGCCGACCAGGATGGATCATCAGGTCGTGAACGTGAATCGCCGTCGGATCGTCGATGTCTTGCTGTCCGCGACGCCGCAACACCGACCGTAAACGGGCCAGCAATACGCGCGGGCTGAAGGGCTTGGTGATGTAGTCGTCGGCACCCAACTCAAGGCCCGCCACG
>SXHT01000359.1 GCA_005773095.1 Planctomycetaceae bacterium | reverse complement strand
TGGCCGTGGCTGGGGGCGATTTCTTCCACCAGCTGAACTGCGGCATCTTCGGTGCGCCGGTCGATTGGCACCCAATCGTGCCGGCCAAGATCACCAATGTCGTGAGCAAGACATTCCGTCGCATGACGCTATCGTCCTTGTGTGATTGGAAAGCTACCCTACCTGTTGCATCGGGTGGATGGCCGGTCTTTCCTTATGCAAACCGAAAGGTTTTCGGGAGCAGACTAACCGATTCGATCCGTCCGCACGGCAGCGGGGCGGGATTATAGAGTCGATTGAGAAGCGGTCAATCGCAGCTTGGCGTGCTAGCAGTCTGAGACCAGGAGTCAGGAATACGGCATCAGCAGTCAGAAAGCTACATGGTGGACTCGGAAACCATTTGGAAGCCGTGATATGCCTCGTTGCCATGTTCGCCCAGGTCGAGGCCCCCGATCTCTTCCTCGGCGGAAACTCGCAGACCGACAAGTGCCTTAAGCAGCAGCCAGGCAATCGCCGACACGGGTACGACGTAGAGTCCGACCAGTCCAACACCGACGACCTGCGCGATGAGCTGCTTGGCGCCGCCTCCGAAAAAAAGACCCGCATAGGGCCCGCCTGCCGCGGCCGAACCAAAAGGGCCCGTCAACACGGTTGTCGAGAGATCGGTCGTGCAAAACAAGCCGACGCACAACGTGCCAAAGATGCCGTTGACGAGGTGGACCGAGGTCGCGCCCACCGGGTCGTCAACGTTCAGCCGATCGAACGTCAGCACTGCAAACACAACGAGCACGCCGGCGATCGCGCCGATAATCAGCGAACAGGTGGCGTTGGTGAATGCACACGGCGCGGTGATGGCCACCAAACCGGCGAGACAACCATTGAGAGTCATGCCAATATCGGGTTTGCCCAATAGCAACCACGCCGTCAATGTGGCGGTAAGCGTGGCCGCGGCACCCGCGGAGTTCGTGTTAACCGCGACCTGAGCTGCAAGCGCGCCGCCGTCCCCCGCCACGCCCATCGTGCTCCCCGGATTAAAACCGAACCAGCCAAACCACAATACAAAGCAGCCAATGAATGCGGCCGTCATGTTGTGACCGGGAATGGCTTTCACTTTTCCGTTGGCGCCGTACTTTCCGATTCGCGGGCCGAGGATGATCGCTCCGGTGAGAGCGGCCCAACCACCGACGGAATGCACCACCGTCGAGCCGGCAAAATCCCAGAAATTCCATTCCTTGGCCAGGTAGCCGAAGCCCCAAATCCAGTGACCGGTCACCGGATAGATGACGATGGCCATGACAAAACTGAACAGAATAAACGACTGATACTTGATGCGCTCGGCAACCGCCCCCGACACGATCGTGGCGGCAGTTCCCGCGAATACCAATTGAAAGAAGAACTTCGCCCAGAGGGGAACATTGGTCCAACTGATCGCAGCGTAGACCCCCGAGTACTTATCGCCGATGGCGGGACTATTGTCGGCGCCGCTGACCATCCATGCGCCCGATTTCCCGATGAAAGCGCCATCGCCGGCGCCGAACATTACATCCCATCCGAAAAAGAAGAACCCAATCGACGTCGCCGCAAACACGATGAAGTTCTTCGAGAGAATGTTGACACAGTTTTTCTGACGGGCGAAACCCGATTCGACGCAGCCGAAGCCCAGGTTCATGAAGAACACGAGCATGCCGCAAATCAGCACCCAAACAGTATCGGACGCCATCCACAACTTGGCGACCATTTCGTCCGTGGTTGGCGGAGTCGGCGCGGCGGAAGGCGCGGACTCGATTACTTCTGCCGCACCCTCCACAACGACCTCTTCGACCTCTTCGCCGGCGGCCGCCGGAGTCTCCGCGTCGGGAGCATCGGCCGGTTCCTGTGGGGAAACTGCGGACGAAGTTTGGTCCCCTGGCTTGTCCATCTCCGCGGCGGTGGGTCCGGCTGGCGCATCATCTTCTTGAGCAACCGCTGGAAAAGTTCGCAGGGCACCCACGATCAAGAACGCGGCAAGCAGCGCCGACCACGTGATGGGTCGCAGCATCGAGTGAGACCTTTGCATCGGAAAACCTCCGTGAGACAGAAGGACAAATCAAACACTCCACGCGCGGCTGTCGTGCGGCCGCCTGGAACAAGACCGTTTTGCTTGGCGCGCAAACCGGTCGCGTGGGGCCGCTACTGTGCAACCTTTGTGCCAGCAGCGCGCAGAACGGCACCCTCGGGGGACAACTGTCTTAGCGGTAAAGGTTTGTGGCGAACATTGCTGATTTGGCCATAAACGCGTTGCGCCGTACCCAGCTTGCACCTTGGGCAGGGACTGACGGAATACCGGGCACGAGCGGATGGCCAAGATGACCGCCGGCTCACGAGCCCTCGCTCGCTCAACGGCTCGCTCGGGACTCTCCTCGGCGCACCTTAGCCTATCGCTTTCTCGTAACGCTTGCCGACAGCGTCCCAGTCGATGACGTTGAAGAAGGCCGCGACGTAATCGGGGCGGCGATTCTGATACTTCAGATAGTACGCGTGCTCCCAGACGTCGATGCCCATAAGCGGCGTATTACCGTGCATCAGCGGGCTATCCTGGTTGGGCGTACTTTCGACGACAAGCTTCTTGTTCTTGCCGACGCTCAGCCATGCCCATCCGCTGCCGAAGCGTGTGGTCGCCGCCTTGCTAAAAGCTTCTTTGAAAGCGTCGAAACCGCTGAGTTCGCTGTCGACGGCGGCCGCCAGTTTGCCTGTCGGTTTGCCCCCCTTGCCGGGACCCATGATCGTCCAAAATAGCGAGTGATTGGCGTGACCACCTCCGTTGTTGCGGACCACGGTGCGGATCGATTCGGGCACGCTGTCAATTTGGGTAACGAGCGCCTCGATCGATTGATTGCCGAGGCTGGTGTCCTTAATCGCGTTGTTCAGATTCGTCACATAGGCGTTATGGTGTTTGCCGTGATGAATCTCCATCGTCTGCTGATCGATGTGCGGTTCGAGGGCGTTGGTTGGGTAGGGCAGGGGGGGGAGTTCATATGCCATGGCGCTAGGTTCCTCATCGGAAAATTGGAAGTTCAGTGGAAAGGAACAGCATACCTGATGCGGCCGAGGAGGGCAATCAGCGACAACGGTGGAACGGTTTTTCAATCCGTTCGCTAATCTGCCCAGCCGCTGGTGTTTTCGCGGCACCCCTACCGAACGTGCAAACGGGACGGATTGAGAATCCGTCCTACCCCGGCTCCGCGTTCACCGTTGTCTGGCGACGCTCTGGATCCGCGAAAGAATACCGGCGGGCTGCTGCGTCGGAATCTCCAACGATGCGAGCGCGCTGGCGGCGTTCGACTCGCGCGATTGCTTGAGCGGTTGTTGCTCGAATCCCGACAGTGTGGCGCCGATACGCATAAGGGTTGGAAGGGATCGAATGTCAGGAATTGCTCGTTTGTAACAACCGCCATTTGCCCCATGCCACAAGTTCTTGTCGTTTCATTGGCGATCGGCGCTCGGACTTGCCGCCGTTGGCGGATCGGTTTCCGCCGCCACCAGATACGATTTCAAGCTGGACAGCACAATTCGCGCGCGCTCGACGGTGTCACTGCGGCGGCGGTCGCGATCGCGGCGTGGACGGATCGCCACGTAGATCCGCGTGCCGCGCACTGCGCCGTGAAGCCCCGCGTCTTCGTAGTTTTCTTCGGTCAGTCGCAATTCCATCTGGAATGCCACCGAGCGGTCGTTCGTGCGACGATTCAGCGTGATCTTTTCGCCGTCGATGCGCAGCTTGACCGTGTCGCCGTCGATTGATTCGATTTCGGCATGATGATCGGCCACAAAGCCGCGCAGCTTTTCGATCGTGACTTTGATGGGTACCGCCGTGACCAGCCACTTCGCAAGCAGCAGGCCCGCCTCGCTGCCGCCGAACCACCGCCGCCAGCAGCTACGGGACTCATTGGATTTCTCCTCATCATCGCTGTTGATACCCGACCCCAGTTGCACAACCATATTGCGGCCACGTTCTTTTGCTTCGTAGAGCGCGCGGTCGGCGCGGCGAAGCATGGTCGCCGGCGTGTCGTCGGCCTGAACTTCCGTGACACCAAAGCTGGAGGTGATGGACTTGCCCCCCAGGGCCAGAATTGGCATCTCGCAGAGGGACTTGCGCAGCTGCTCGGCTTTTTGCGCGGCGGTGGAATTGTTGCAGTCGGCGCAAAGAATCACGAATTCTTCGCCGCCGTAGCGGGCGACCAGGTCGCCCGGCCGGCAAAATCCCTTGAGCAGCGCGGCAAACGCCTTGAGCGCCTCGTCCCCCGCCTGATGGCCAAACGTGTCGTTGATTTTCTTGAAATGATCGATGTCGCAAACGATCAGGCTGCAGGGCAAACGCCGCTCGAGGTGCGCTGCCACAAACATACTGTGCGTGCGATCGAACTCGGCCCGGTTGGCCATTTGCGTAAGTGGATCTTTGGTGGCGCGTTCATGCAAGCTGTGGCAGAGCTTTTCCAGCGAAGCCTGCGGCGAAGCGTCGCGCAGCAGCACCGCGGCTCCGCGAACCGCGCCGTCGGATCCGGCCACGGGCACTGCGTGGATATCAACCGTCACGGGGCGGCCGCTGCGGCCCGTCACGCTGGCCCGCAGGATTTCTTGTTCGCCGTTCTTCACGGCCAGCGCCACGGGGTCGTGTGAGTTGAGCAGTTCGCGGTCCTTCTCGTCGCGCATACCGACCAGTTCGGGCAGCCACTTCCGCTCGGTAACACTCGACGCCGCGATGCCTGTCATGCGTTCGGCACCGTGATTCCACAGAATGATTTGCAGGTTGGCGTCGACGAACACCACGGCATCCTGCATGTTGTCGAGCAGATTTTTCTCGAACAGCGTGTTGCCGTTGGCAATCGTGGGCGTGAATGCGACCGGACTGAACTGCCATTGCGCGTTGGCGAACTGCGGATCGATGGCGTAGAGCCACGATCGCGTGACCTCGTCCTGTGTTCGTTCGCTCCCCACGACTTCGGCGAACTGTCGCACCAGGTCGGGATCAAATTGCCTGCCGGCACAACTGAACAGTTCACTCAGCGCGCGTTCGCGGGACATCGCCCGACGATAAACGTGATCGGTGGTCATCGAGTCGAAGGCGTCAACGATCGATAACATCCGCGCGCCCAGCGGCGAATCGGTGCCTTGAAGCGTCGCCTGCGGACGCGAGCCGTCGAACCAGGTAGTGGAGTGGCGCACGATTTCCACAATCGGGCTTTCACCGCAGAAACTCTGCAAGATGTCGAGGCCGGTTGCGCGGTAGCGGTCCATCAGCGCCGCTTCTTCGCTCGATAGGCTGCCAGGTTTGAGCAGCACGGCATCGGGTACCCCGATCTTGCCGACATCATGAAGCAAGGCGGCGATTTCAATTTGATCACGGGCTTGCGGCGGCATGCCGGTGGCAAGGGCCCAGTGGGAACATCCGAGCGCAACTCGTAGCGAGTGCGAGGCCGTCGGGCGGTACCTATTTCGTAGCGCGACAAACAAAGCCGCTGCCACGCCCAATCGAGAGTCAACCAGCCGGTTTTCGTAGGCAATCGCCTGTGATTGAAGACGGGTCTCGGCAGGTGCCCCGACGCGCATTTGGTCGACCAGCGACGCAAGTTGCGCAAGATGTTGGTCGACGCGCGGCGCGGAACCGCCAACGGCGGGCGCCCCCCGGGGAGTCTCGGAAGATGGAAGCGGTAATTCAGGCATGCCGGCGTACTCATAGCGCGCCCACTGACGACATGCCGAGTACTGCCTTGCGTAAGCGACGTTGTGTCACCGACGGAAGGCTACTCTTTCCCGGCACGAGTGGTTACTACAGGCTAGGTCACAGGTGCTTATGGGTCAAAGTGCGCGACCTTTGACGACAAAGGTGAGTTAGCCAGGCGAGATAAGTTTGTGGATTGTAAGGAATAGGCGGAGCGCGGAACTTGGAACGCGGAACGGGATAGCGCGCGAATCCGCGGGGTGACATACTTCTACGTTCAAGGTTTGAGGTCTGAGTTGGTCACACTGGACAAACCTTGCCGCTTGTTCCGATCGTGTGTCGCTGCATCGAGTTGTTCCACGCCGAGTGCCGAACTCCATACAACAGGAATATTCGCACCAGCCCTTCCGCGCATGCAAGCAATGCTCCTTCGCCACGATCGCCGCCGTCGAGTGCTCTCGGATGAACTCTCGAACTCGGCCACGGCAGATGATTTGCCAGCAGGCGCCGGACCGCTGACCAGCGCCTGCGGCCTGCGCTACGCACCCGCGGCGCAGCGTGAAAATCAGCCGCGGTTGGTCGATTTTGTTCCGTTGCGGGCACTGCCGTTCGCGTTAATCTTTGGAACAGGATTGATCCTGATCGCCGCGCTGCTTGCCGTTCATGCGTGGCTGCCTGACTTTTCCGCCTACGTGCCGGCCGACTGCCTTGGTCCGTTGGATTTGTCGGCCCAGCATAACCTGGCCACCTGGTTTGCCTCGCTGCTCCTGCTGTCAAACATGCAGCTGGCCCTGTTGGTGTACTCCGTGCGAAAGCATCGTGTCGACGATTACCATGGTCGCTATCGCATCTGGCTGGCAATGGCGGTGGCCTCGGTCGCCGCAAGCGTGGACCTGGCAACGGGTGTCGATCGACTGCTGAAGGTCGCACTTGCGCCCGCGGCAAGGTGGTGCGGCGTCGCGGAACATTGGGGCTTCTGGACAGCGATTGGCGTTGTGGCGACGTACCTGACCATGCGCCTTGTGTTGGAAACCCGGCGAGCGCCATGCGCGCTGATGACGTTTGTGTTGGCGGGCATCTCGTTTGCACTTCCGACGATCGTTGGCCAGAACGTGCTGACCTTCGAGCTGCCCGCGCAGGCGGTCATGTTTCGCGTCGGTCTGCAGCTCGCGGGATGTTTGCTGTTGCTGACAGGGACCATGCTCTTCGCCCGCCACGTGATGCTCGACGTGGAAGGAAAACTCCCCAAGCGGAAGACAAAACAAGCGAAGCCGACGAAACAGAAGAAGCCGCAGGCCCAAAAGGAGATGCCGGGTCGTGAAGCAACAATCGCCGCGGTGGCAAGACTCGATGGCGAATCGGCGCAGAAGCCCAAACCGCAGATCGGTGTGCGGACGGATCTCGATTCGAAGCCCAGGTCCGCCCCGCTCGCTCCCAAGCCGACCTTCGTGCCCTCCAGGCCCGTGCCCAGCGTCGCCCCAAGCGACGAAGACGACGATGAAAACGATCCGACGACGGACCTGCGAAATCTATCACGTGCTGACCGCAAGCGTTTGAAGCGAGAAGCAAAACTCGCCCGCCGGGCAGCGTAAGCGAGGCGCCAGGCAGCATTGGCCAAGGCCCGCTACAGGCAATGCGGTTGCGGACCCGCTGGGCGTAGAAAGCAGCGCGCGAGTCGACTGATGGGCAGATCATTCACGAGCACGCGGCCTGGTTGGCCGAGGGACTCCAGAACGCCTTCCGCCGCCAGATAGCCACTTCGAACCGCGCCTTCCATCGTCGCAGGCCAGCCGGTCGCCGTCCAATCCCCGGCCACGAACAATCCCGGCGCGAGGGTGGCTTGTTTCGGTCGAACGCAATCGAGGCCAGGGCTGGCGCAAAACACCGCGTGTTGTTCCGTGACCACTTTCGAGGCGACGAGAGCAGCCTGCCGCGTTATCGGCCAAACGGCCTCCAGTTCCTCGCGGATGTGTTGGATCAACCGATCGCGATTTCGGCCGGCAAGATCGCGCACAGCGCTCATGACGACTTGATAAGCATGCAGTTCACGCCCCGCGCCGTCGGTCTGCTTTCCCCGGTTGAAGAGCCACTGACCGAGCCGGCCGACCAAGACGGCGTGCGGCAACGCCGTGATTTCTCGGTCGAACCACATATGAACGCCCGTGATCGGCGACGACTCGAATCGCTCAACCGCGTCTAACCAGGGAAGGGCGGCGACCAGCACTGGCGCCAGAAGCGGGCGCAGTTGCCGCCAGGTCGTCGCCAGGATCGCGAAATCAAAAGTTTCCGCAGCGCCTTCCGATCGGATTTGAAATCCGCCTGGGCTGGCGCGCTCGACGTTTTCCGCGCGGCAGGCGGTGCGAAGTTTCACTCCGCGCGTCTGCAACCATCGGCTCACGCGTTCTCCGAACAAATCGCTCAGCGGCAGTTTGGGGATCAACACTTCGTAGCCGGATCGATTCGACATGAAGCCATCGACAAACACCTTTCTCGCGGCACTTAGCGACGAACGGACGAGCGTTTCGCCCAGAGCGCTCACCAGCACGACCGACCAGAATTGTTCCATCCCTCTGGAGGTCTGGCCATGTTCGCTCAGCCAGGCGGCGATCGTCGGTTCATGCCGCCCGTTGCCGGTCGTTCTGGCAAGCGCCCACAAACCGCGAACGATGCGCAGGCGATCGCCCAACGATAAAAACGGCAGCCGCAAAAATGCGGGACCCAAATGCAAGGGTGCGGGTAACCAGCGGCTGGCGGCCAAGGGCGCGATGCGACCATCCGTGCCCACGAAGTGCAGCGTGCGCTCGCGACTAAAGTGTTCGGTGATGCCCGCGCGGCGGCAGAAGTCGGCCAAGTTCGTGCAGCAACCCATGCTGACGTGCTGGCAAAAGTCCACCAGTCCGCCGGTCGCCGGATCGCGAAACGAGGTGGCCCGACCTCCCAACTTCCTGCGGGCTTCGAACAGATGGACATCGCACGGCGCATCGCAGAGCGCCGCGGCCGCCGCCATGCCCGCCAGCCCGCCGCCAACCACCGCCACACGTGGCCGAATCATGTCGCGGTCCCCGGCAGCGGATGGGAAAGCGGTCGTTTTTGCCGAAAAAGCAAGCAGCGGCCGACGATTCGCAGTTTCTGCAGGCGGCTCAGCCGCACGCGCTCGCCCAGTGCTTCCGTGTCGAGCCGTTTGATTTTCTCGAGCAGCCCGCGATAGGTTGTCAGCATCGTGCCAAACAGGCGCTGGCCGGCGGGATCGAGAAACCGCTCAAGTTCGGCGGCGCCTTGATAGTAGCCTTCCGCCCGTTCAATTTCCAGCCGCATCAGCGCCGCAAACCTCGCGTCGCGCAGCCCCCGGCGCAAGTCGGCTGCTGCGTAGCCGACCCGCGCGAAATCCTCACGCGGCAGATAGATACGGCCCTGGTCGGCATCTTGCTTCAGATCGCGGAGGATGTTGGTGAGCTGAAAGGCGACGCCGCATTGCCGTGCCGGTTCCGCGGCGGCCGGGTCGCTGAACCCCCAGATGTGGATGCAGGCCATGCCCACTGTCGAGGCCACACGTTCGCAATAGTGCTCCAGCTCGGCAAAGGTGGCAAAACGCGGTTCGTCAGGATTCATTTCGACGCAATCCATGGCAACACCCTCGATCGCATCGGTGAGGTACCGCGGAGGAATTGAGAACGTGTTGACGGCGTCGACAACGGCGGGAAGCAGCGGATCGTCAAACGTCCCGGCCAGGGCTCTTGCGAACGACTTGCGCCAGGCATTCAGATCGGCGGCCCGCCTGGCCACTGGCAAGTTGCTGTCACCCAGGTCATCCGTTCGCCGCAAGAAGGCGTAGAGAGCGTACATCGCCAATCGCTTATGTTTGGGCAAAAGCCAGAAGGCCCAAGCGAAGTTGGATGCGGATTTGAGAGTGACCTGACGGCAGAGGGAATAGCTTGCCGCCAATGAGGTCGGGAGTGGGTTTCGCGGGATGGGGGTTCGCCGCTTCGGAGGCAATAATAATCGCCGAAAGCCGGAGCTCCCAGGCCACCGGCTTCGGTCCCCATGCTGCAGCCAGACGCGCCCTGCGATCCGCAGCTTGTCGAGCTTGCCGAGCGTTGGCCGTCGCGACCAAACGTCGTAGTCCTGTTTGCGAATCGCTTCCAGGATCGCCAGACCGCCGGCGACGAACAGGCCGATATCAAACCGCAGTTCACGCGGCACGCGTTCGAGCAGCGGTTGACCGGCAAGCAGATAGGCTTCGGCGCGATCCACCTCGATCCGAACGGCATGGCGGAATGCCGCGTTGACCTCGCGCTTGGCGAAGTGTTCAGGGGTGCAGCCCACGTGACGCAGCGTCTCTTGCGGCAGGTAAACTCGGCCGCGGTCCCAGTCGCTCGCCACATCCTGGCAGAAATTGGCAAGCTGCAATCCCGTGCAAATCTGGTCGCTGAACGATTCGCTGCGGGCATCGCGCACGCGGACCAGCGAGAGGATCAACCGTCCGACGGGATTGGCCGAGCGGCAACAATAGTCGAGCAACGCGTCCGCCGTCTCGTAGCGCGTCACGCGCTGGTCTTGCCGGAACGCCGAGATCAGATCGAAAAAGGGCTGCGACGGAATCGCAAACTCGCGGATCGTTTCGGCCAGTGCCACGAAGACCGGGTGCCGCAATGACGACTCATGTCCCGGCGCATAACAGTCGCCGAGCTGCGATTCCCACCAATCAAGCAGCAAGCCACTCGTATCCGGATTGCCCGGTTCGTCCGCCAGGTCGTCGGACCAGCGGCAGTACGCGTAAATATTGGCGAAATGCTGACGCAAATGCCGCGGCAGCAGCCAACTGACGACGGTGAAATTTTCATAGTGCCCGCGGGCCAGTTTCCGGCACTACGCCTGGGCTTCGGGCAGGGTGGGCCGGCGACCGCGCAGGGCATTGGGCCCCCACTGGGCAAGTGATTCGGCAAAGGCGAATTGCGGCATTGCTGGCAGGGGACTTGTGGAGAGTGGGTTTCCCGCCAACAATCTACTCGATTCGCGTCCGATCGTCATTGACGAATCGGCCGGAAGTCCGCTTTCGTGAGAAGAACTTTCGGCGCCAAGACGACTCCCTCGCGAAACCGACTCCCGGCCCCATAACTTTCACCCGCCAAACGAGATTCCCCGCCATGCAGACCAATCCCGTCAAGCAACTGCTTAAATCCGGCAAACTCGCCTTGGGAACCTGGCTATCGCTTGGTGACTTGCTGGCAACGCGCATCTTGGCGCGCTCGGGCTTCGACTGGCTGACGGTCGATTTGGAGCATGGCTCGATCGATTGGGCGCAAGCCGCCGCGCTGTTCGGAGCGATTGCCGACGCGGGTAGCGTGCCGCTGGTGCGCGTGCCGGAGGGCAGCCCGAGAGACATCAAGCGAGCGCTTGATGCCGGCGCGTGGGGCATCGTCGTGCCCATGGTCGATACGGTGGAGCAAGCGCGGACGGCGATCGCGGCAGCCAAGTATCCCCCCGTTGGCTCACGCAGCCTGGGCGGTACGTCACACGCACTGAACTTCGCCGCACCTGCGGCGGAGTACTACGCCAAAGCCAACGATGAAATACTGGTCGTGCTGCAAACCGAAAGCCCGACAGGCATTGCCAATGCGGAGCAGATTTATCGGCTACCAGGCGTGGATGCGATCTTCGTGGGACCGACCGACTTGCGGGCGCGTTTGACGAGCGAGAGCGGCGGTCCCGCGAGCGACGCTGATTTGGAAACAGCCCTATCCAAGATCATCGCCGTTGGCAAAGCCACGGGCACGCCGACGGGAATGCACGTGATGGACGTGGAAGCGGCCCGGCGGCGCGCCGGGCAAGGAATGCAATTTCTTGCCGTCGCCAGCGACATCCGCTTCATGGCCACCCATGCGGCCGAAGCGATCCAAAAGTTGAAGCCTGAGGCAGCTCGCAAGACGGGAGTGGGATACTGAGCAAGCTGGCGTTCAGCTCAGGGCCTCGCCGAGCCGATCGGCAATCCACTTCGGCGAGACGAAGCGGCGGAGAACGTTGTTGAGACTATTGCGAAGGGCTTTTTCGGTCTGGGGCGAAATCGACCCACCATCGCGCGATGTGAAGCCATGCCAGTTCAGTCGCGCATTCCAGCCATGCATTTCGGCCGATTGATTGACGCGCTGCTGCACGCGCAGGCCCCACACCACCCCAAACGCGTCGCGAAAGTCCAGCCAGACGCGGTCGAGCGGTGGCACGGTTCGAGGTGGCGTGCCTTGCAGACAGACCATCAGGATTGCGCCGACAGATAACGCAAGTGGGATCGTCAATGGCTGGAAACCCAGGAGCAAGCAGACTTGAGCGGAGGTAAACAACAGACTTGAGACGGCGAACCGCGTGGGAAGATAATTGGACGCCGCCATGAATACCAGCCCGGCAAGAAACCATGCTTGGGCGGGATGCAGTCCAACCGCCGTGCCCCCGCCGCGCGCCGTGCCAAAGTCGATCGCTGGCAGCAAGAGCACAAGCCACAGTGAGATCACGATGAACTGCCATGGTCCGTGCTGCGGCCGTTTGGCGCCGAATAGAGCCATCGGTGGGCAAAACGTGCTGGTCGCGGCGAGATACCAGTGCCATCGCAGCGTGAGTTTCTCGGGCTCAGTCGAAGCAGGCAGGGGGGCGATCAGGGCGAGGGCCGCGACCGTCGTCAGCGCGATCACGACCCACACAACCGGCGCAAGAAGCGTGGTCCCACGAAGGCCCGGCCAGCGCCAGGCAATCGCTGAGACTCCCATAATCCACAGTACAACCGAGATTAAGCGATCATCCATCATCCAATTCCCCGGCCGCGTAATCGTCAAGATGGGCCCGACGTGCATTTCCTGGTCCAGCCCCGGCCTGCGCGCCGCCCGATTGTGCACAACCGGCAAAGCTGCTGTCGCCAAACCGCAACGATTGGCAAAAAAGCAACGATTGCGGTTGCCTTGCCGCCGTGCGTGACCCAGGTTTGGTTAGATGCACGGGGCGTACCCGCCGCGGTAATCAACCCGCGAGCCATGAGGTTCATGTTACCTCCTTTTTCAGGGTTCCAACGCCTTGCTGCATCCTTGGCAGGTCAGGCTTTCCAGCCTGACGTAACCGGAAAACGCCAGGCTGGAATGCCTGACCTACAGCGCTGCCGCCGCCGCGGTTCACTGGGGAGTGGAAGCCTTTGGCGCGCGGGGGCTCTGGTGATTGACGGGCGGGTCTTGGAACAGACCCGCCCGTTATTTTTCTCCAGCACAATCCGCGCTAGCATCACCTTTCGGATAAAGAGCGCCGACATGCCTGGCCGATACCATTCGTACATGACTAGTCGGGAGGGCGGGATGCAGCACGTGAGTCCCGCTTCAGGATAGAGGTCATGGCAACTCGACGGATCGATTTGCCATGACCTTTTTTATTGCTTCGAGCCGCTCTCCGCCGGCTTATTTTTCTGCTTCTTGCGCAAGTCCGCGAGCAAAGCCTCGGCCTCAGGGCGATAGGCGAATGGCCGGTCGTTGCTGAGCGCCGATTCCAGCAGCTTCACCGCATTAGCGACCTGTCCCTGATCGTTCAGCACGAATGCCACGTAGTACGCGCTTTCGGGAGTCAGACTGCCGGATTGAACGATCGCATTCAGCGCTCGCTGCGCATCGGCTTTGCGGCCCAAGCGATAAGCGATCCAACCAAGCGTGGCGGCGGTTTCGGCGTTGTTGGGATTGAGCTTCTGGTTCAACTCGGCGAACTCCATGGCCCGCTTTTGATCACTCGGCTCCTTCTGTTCGAGCAGCACGAGCGCCAATTGATTCGTGATCAGGGCGTTGCCTGGCGACTGGACGTGAGCGGATTCCAGCCAGGTTTTGGCGTTGGCAAAATCTTTCTGCATGCGGGCCACGATTCCGCGTGCGGCCTTGGCGTCGACACTATTGGGATCGATTTTGAGCGCCGCTTCGGCATGATTTTGCGCATCGCTGATCTGATTGCTCTGCAAGAACCACTGCACGAGCGCGAGGTTCGTGGCAAGATCCTGCGCCCCCTTCTTGGCGGCGGCGCTCATGAATTTCTCAGCCTGAGTTTTGTCCCCCGCTTGCGAGTAAAAACTGCCCATGGCGACCTCCGCGGGGGGCAATTTCGCGTCGGCTTTCACGGCCGCCTGCAACTCGGCATAGGCGCCCTTTTTATCATCGAGTTGAAACAGCACGCGCGCCAATCGCTGGTGAGGCGCCGCCGAGTTCGGTTCAAGTTGTGCCCATGCGGTCAAGCTACCCTTGGCTGCCCCCCAGTCTTCCCGCGATTCATCGACGGCGGCCATGCCCGCGAAACTGCGACGCTGGAAGCTTTGCTTCCGCTTGGGGTTCTCGCTGAACTTGTCGGCCACGGCCGACGCCTTGGCAAATAACAACCCGGCTTCGGTAAAGCGACCTTCGTTAAACGCCACGTCGGCAAGAATCAGGAAGGCTTCCGGATCGTCGGGATACTTTTTGATCGCTCGTTCCAGTTCCTGCCGAGCATTCGGCCCCTTGCCCGCGGCGATAAACAATTGTGCAAGCATCACTTCCGGCGGGGCGAGCTTGGGCGTTTTCTTCTTGGCGGCGCTAAGCAGGTTGCGAGCGTCTTCCACATTGCCGCTTGAAAAACGGTTGATCGCGTCCGCCACATCCTGATGATAAGGACCCACCTCGCTGACCGCAGACGAGGTGAGCGTCTCCACCGTTACTTGGGCCGTTGCAGGAGCGGTAATGGCGCATAACCAGAGTGCCGCCGCGACGATGACAATGGCGCGATTCGAATCGCGATGGACGTGAAATGGTCGCGACATGGAGGAATTCCTTTTGACAGCCTGATGAAGTGATGGAAGCGCGGCCGCCGATCGCGGCGGCTGAAGATCATTCTAGCCTTGCTGAAAACGCTAACAAGGGCCGGACGTAGCAGGAGGGAAAGAATGGGTGAATGGCGAGAGGCGAAAAGGGAACGTCAGCGCGACGCCGACGACCAATTCCTTGGGGCAGCCCCGCGCCGCCTGGCGGCCAACAGCGCTGCAATCGCAGCAAATGCAAGCGACATGCTCGATGGTTCGGGAACCTCGATCAGCAGATCGTTGGCTCGCAATCCGGGTCGCGTCAGCCAGCGAACTGCATTCGGAGTTGTCGAGGCGCTGAACTGCCGCAGCATGGAGTCGATCCAGGCATTGAAAGCCGACACCCGCGTGAATCCCGCCTGTTCGCCGTAGCTGGCGTCGACCGTTCCATCGAGCGAATAGCCAAACGAACTGACACCCAGCAACTGCGTGCCGTATTTCGTGTCGGCAAATAATCCGCCGCCGCTATCTCCGCGGGCAATCAGGTACTCAAGCGCTGTGGGCCCACGGTTGCCTGATCGGTTATTGGGTAGTGAACCTGGTGGGTCGAAATCCATCCACATCAGTCTCGCCGCGGAACCGGAGCCGGCGGTGAGCGAGTCAATGCGGTTCGTGCCCGCTCGCTTTTGGCCGTCGTATCGAGTTGCGCCGGTCAGGCCTGTGCCTGTCATGCCGTAGCCCACCTCGGTAACGGTCATACCGCGTTCCTGGTTACCGGAGTAGCGTGTGGCCCAATTCACGCCAGTCACGGGGGCATTCAGTTGGATGAGGCCCAGGTCGTAGCCCGCTTCCAGGTTTCCGGTCCACAGCGGATAAGGGGTCCACTGCGTGGCCGTGTAGCTGGTCCCGCCGACGTGGAAACTTAGCGCCGTAGCGCCATCGAGTGCGTGCGCGGCCGTCAGCACCACGTCGGGCGCAATAAGCGTGCCGGACGAAATCAGTGAACCGGACGAGCGCGTGGTGCTAAGACGACCGACGCTTGCATATTTGGCTTGAGCACCCAGGTCGAGATACGCCAGAGGATCAACATCCGCGCGAATGGTACCGGCATGAACCCGCGCGGCGAAGAGCAACACAAAGGTGACGGTGCCGAGAGAGATTCGCACGTGGACGCTCGGGAGAGTGAGGTGAGGGCAGGGGAGGGCAGGGGGGTATTCTTCACGCTAATCACCCCCTCACGGGAATCCAATCCCTGGGCAATAATCTGGCGAAAAGTCAGGCAATCCACCGTCCACCTGTGACGATTCGAGCGGTTTCGCCGCATCGCGAAGGCGCCTATAATGACGTGCCCTGGCACCATCGAACTCCCCGGCAGGAGCCACCCTTGTTCGCCGGCCCGGTTTTCACTCGCGAGCTGGTCACTGTACCTCGGCGGACAGGTTTGTTTGTCTCGCGAGCGGCGTATGTTTCGGCGTTGCTCGGCTTGATGCTGACCGCCTGGCTGATCTTGCCGGGCACGCAGCTCGTGCGGAACGTCGGCGACTTGGCGCGTTTCGG